>JBMNNU010000203.1:0-5949 GCA_050942695.1 Chloroflexota bacterium | reverse complement strand
GATTCGAGGACATGCCTTCTGGACGATCCTGAGCGCTAGGTTCATACCAGGGTTGACCGCAGTGTCTTCGATGCTTGCCGGCACCCTTCGGATACCGGTTCTTGTGGTGCTTGCTGCAGGCCAGATTACATCTCTCACCTGGACCCTTTTCTGGCTGACCGTGGGGAATG
The DNA here is from genome assembly GCA_050942695.1 of Chloroflexota bacterium. Lineage (GTDB taxonomy): Bacteria > Chloroflexota > UBA6077 > UBA6077 > UBA6077 > JBMNNU01. Next base: position 5,779 of record JBMNNU010000203.1, on the reverse strand, counting down.
TCGTTTCGGACTGTTGGCGCCATTTCTGGCGTGGCTTCCGCAGGAACTGGAAACCCCTGCCGCCATTCTACTGCTCTCGATATCGCTGGCAGCCCTGGTCTGGGTTATACGGTGGATTATGGAGATGTTGTTGAAAAGGAGATGAGGCCAGTGCTCAAGCACCCGGCAAGAGCGCGGTTAGGGCAGAGCCTCGAAGGTTGTAGGTCGCGGGCCTCTGCCGGCGAATGCCCGCATCACCTCCAGGTCACTGAACCATCTCTGATAGAGCGAGATGAGGTCTCGGCGCAAAGGGCCAAGCGCTACCTTATCGCCGATGATGCTGAGGATGAGTTCATCAGCAGCCTCTACTCCTCTCCTTGCTTTTCCAGCTTGTCTATGTGGAGTACCCATTGCGCTATCTCTTCTACCGACGACTCATCCAGCCACTGCTGGTGCACCTTTGCGTCCGGCCATGGGGCCATGCAGATCTCCCTGACTCTCAACACGGGCAAGCCGGTGAGCTCGACGATAGCGCTGATACGATCGGCGCTGACTTTAAAGTATTCGATCTCATCTTCTAACATCTGATCCATCACTCCTAAAGTGGTGTAGCTCCAGTATACTACGGATGCTAATAAAAATAGCAACAATAATACCGGGCGGATGTCATATAGGCCCTGAGCCCTGAGTGCTGGGTCCTCAGCAGCACTCAGGGCTCAGCACTACATCATCCCTGGATTGCCGTCTTTGTCCCGCTGTACAGCCCGCTCGCCGAGAGCCCGAGCGCAAGGCCCCAGAGAACCGCGTTCAGCCACACCTCGGCACCGGCGGTCTGCCTGGCCGCCTCGTATCCCACGGACAGCACCAACCCACACAGGATCGCGAGCGGCGTCGCCCAGACTACATCCATCCCCATCCTTTTGGCAGCTTCCACGAGCCCGATGATCAGCGGGACTGCCAATACGCCTGCGTATTCAATAGGCATAAGTAACTCCTTTCTCAACACTCGAGCAGCCTGCATCTGGCAACAGTTTGGATGCCCCGCTCCTGGGGAGCGTCGCTCAGCATCTCCTCCAACTGCTCCACCCACACCTGATACAGGCTTCCATCTATATCCTCGAACGGCACGCTGCCAATCGATCTTGCCTGCCACAGGATCTGGCTCAGCTCCCTCCCTCTCTTTTGCTCACGCGATCCATCCAGTAGTCGGAGATGTGTACCGGCAGCGCCCTCACATAACAGCTTCATCTCCCATCGCCGCTTGGTCTCAGGCTGCAGGGCGTACTGGAGCGCGATACTGGTGAGCGCTGGGGTATTGGACGCTTCGCTGCTTTTCAGCATCACCCTAAAGGCCACCTGCCGGGCGGTGGTGCCGCTTTCGAAGCCGAATGTAGCCGATGCGGAGCCCTCCAAATCCGACCTGCCCACCGGCAACCAGTTGCCGGTGAAGCAGTCCACCTTCAGCCGGTCGATATTGGGCGTGTCCAGCCCATCTGATGTATACAGCCTCACCTTCCAGCGCAGAGTGGATCCTGATTGGAGAAAGCTATGCGGGACACCGCTCTCCACCGCTTCCCAACTCTCCCCATCGTCCACGCTCATAAAGAGATCTAACCCCGTCCCCGTCGGCAGTTGGTAGGAAAGCAGGGTGAGCGTGGCGCTAGAAAGGGATTCGGAGGCCGGCAGCCGTAAAGGCCGGCTAACGATTTCACCGCTGCCTTCCCAGAGGGCACCCAACTCCACCAGATCTACTCCCAGCTCGGAGGGGTTGGCTGCGCTGCCCGCGTTGGACGTTCGAAGCGAAAGGTATAACTTGCCGGTTGGACCAAGGTAGCTTGCGAAGCTCGGTATCACGGTTTCGATTGTCCGGGCATATTCGCTATCCTGCGGCGTCGCTAAGTTGGTTCCCACTAGATCCCAGACAGAGGCCGCGTGATTCCAAATTCGCAGCACAGCCCCGCAGGCCGGAGCGCCGAAGCTATCGCCCTTACCGTAGCAGATCGCTTTCGGCCGTATTCCGATAGGATTCAGCCCCGCTAGGTCGAACTCGAACAGATGGTGGACATACAAGCCATCCCCAGCCCCCACATCGACCGCAACCCCGCCACCTACCTCCGATATCGCTTCGTAGTGAGAATCGTTCACCTCCTCCGTAATTGTCGCTGGCGGACAGTAGGGGTTAGTGGAGACCGCTTTCCGGGCGCAGTGAGGCACTGCAGGGTCCCCCCATCTTTTGCCGCTGAATCCCAGAGCGGGCATCCCTCTCAACCTGGCTAACGAGTCGGCGGGCCGCCAATCGGCTGTGGTCAACACCTGGTCGCAGTTGGCTATGTCGCCGAATTCCTCCACCTGTTGAAAGAGGTCGGAGTCCTCCAGGGCAAATTGCACATCCAGTTGTTGGCCGGGTAGCAGCTTGTCGTGTCCCACGGTGATCGAGCGCAGCAGCTTGAGCGTTTCAGGGTAGCCGCCGTCGAAAAACGATGTCTCGAGCGTGCCGCTGCTCCGGTAGAAGCCCGTATCTTTCCGATAGATCGTCGCGGAGCCAGCCTTGTTCGTGGACAGGTGGAGATATCCCCCATAAACCGCTGCACTTGACGGTTTCGCCTCGTCTCCTGTTGTACAGGGTGTATACCACCCGAGTCTGGCGCTATCCAGTTCACCTCCCCACGTTTCACCAGTAACCCTTCTGTTCGTCCCTATAAGGGCCGCGGGCAGCTTGCACAGCAGCGCTGCTCCCTCGGCGAGGTGTCTGTATCCCACGTACAGCTTTCCCGCGTAAACTGCGATCGCCCGTAGCGGTTCGGAATACTCCAACCCCGTAGCCGAGAGCGAGTAGGCTTCGGACAGACGGCGGCCATCGAAGGCCCAGATAGTGCCGCCAACCCCCGAGCAGCAGAACAGCAGGTTATCGAAGACAGCCCAGCTCGCGACGTAGCTGTCTGAAAGCCAGAACAGCTCCGACCACTCACCCGAGCTGCTTCTCCCATCGAAGCAGAGCACCCTGCCCTGAACACCGTTCCCGCTGTCGGAAGTGGCCACGTATAGCCTTTCGCTATACAAAACCATGGCCTCAACAGTTGCTTCCTGGCAACGAAAGGCTTCCACCAGAGTCGTGCCGTCCCATTGGTAAACCCTGGCCTCACTTCCAGGAAAGCTGCATCCCAGGAAAAGACGCGGGACCGTGGCTTTGAGATTTCCATCCCAGACACCGTAGGAGGCCATGCAGGTAACAGCGCTCGCCCCCGCGACCTGGAGGGCGGAGCTCCAAGCTGCTCCATCCCAGATGAACAGCTCGCCGTCCGAGCCGCTGCCAGCATAGAGTTGATCCCCGTGCCTGGCCAGCGCTCGGATGCAGCTTTTCCCCGTATCGTAGGCCACACTCCAGAGATCTCCGTCGAAGCAGTAGATCTTGCCGGAAGAGGTGGGAGCCGCGTACAGCTTTCCCCGGAATGGGATCATCGCCTCGAAGCCGTCCTCTGAAGCGATATAGGCGGGTGATAGGGGCGAGCCCAGCTTCACCCTCCCCGCCTCGCCGATTTCGATCCCGTAGCCCGACCGCCATCTCCCAGCCTCTCCCCGCCTCTGTGCCTCCGCGTCCCAACTCCGCTGCCCGTCTCCGCCCAGCCAGTTCGTCTGGTGCCATCGACGCCACCCAGAATATGGTGCCGATGGCTGGGCGCCGAGTGACGTGTCGATAGAAGCTGTTCGACGGTAGGAGTCGGGTTTGATCAGGAATCCCTGCCCGGCAATCTTCACGTGGTACCTGCTGCCCAACTTTCCTCCTTGAATACTAGCAGCCAGCTTTCAGCTATCAGCCGTCAGCTCAATTAAAGCTGACCCATACGCGGTTCGTTGCCTTGTCCCATCGCATCTCGCACCGCGTGAAAAGCTGGTTGCTGTTGCCTTGCCCGTCGTATCGTTCCGGGGAAATCGGAACGCCGCACTTCTCCGCGCCGAGATAGTCGTATACCCGCTTGAATCCCAGAACTACCGCCGGCGGAGGTTTGGACGCGGACGACCCCGCGCCCGTATTCACCTGTGACCCCATTCCCACCCTGGACATGAGCGTCTCTTTCCATGAAGCCCAGTAAGGGCCGGGGCACAGGGTGGATGAGACCTCCTTGTGCCCCATTACTCGCAACGGCGGACGATTCCCACCCCTGCCTAGGCTCCGGTTCAGGGCCCGGATCAGGGCGGCAGCCGAGTCCAGTTGATCCGACGTGGGCCAGCCGCTGCCCGGCAGACACACGCCGATCCCGGTGTCGTTATTCCGGCCACCGGCGTGCCATGTGCGCTTCTCCAGATCGTGACACTGCTCTATCCGGCCATCCCAGCGTATCACGAAGCTGTACGCACACTCGGGGAAAAGATCACCCGCGGTTTTGGTGGTCTGGTAGAGGGCTATCTCCGGTGCGCCGGAGTCGGAGTCGACACCGGAATAGTGGATGACCACCATGTCGATCCCGCCCAGAGGACGGGAAGGGTAACCCTGAGAGCTTTTCCTAACCGGTAGCCGCCCGCGGTAATCGATCACCTCTTTGCTCTCTACTGCGATCAGAGCCACGTTTACCTCCCTTTTGCCTCGTTCTCCCAGGCTACAAAACAGTCCCCATGCCTTCGGGCACAAAGGCGATGCGGTCGGGGGCTACGGCGAAGCCCACCACCTGTTTCAGATTGCCCGGCCCGGTAGGTTCGGTCTCTTGAACGGTCCCAGGGAAATCCAGGCTGAGGTACAGGGTCGACCCCACCGTCAGCCCGGAAAAGCCAGAGATCTCTCCCAGCAGGTGGATCGCTCCTAGTTCGTCTTCCTTATAGGTCGCGGCTGCGATGCCAACTGCGGGCACAACGGAGCCGACAGCGCCGTTGGCCAGCACTAACCGGTTGTCGCTCCAACCTACCAGCTCACCCACCGTAACTGCTTCACCAAACGGGACATTGGTCAAAGTCAATCCCGTCGTTGCCACCTTAGCCATTGTTGACTCCTCTCTTCACCACAACCCGATCGGACTGATCGGTCCGATATGTCCGATCAGTCCGATCGGGCTAACAAATTTGCTAATTGCCGAGCACGCCTACCAGTTTGGCGCAACGCAATTGATTAAAAAGGGCCAGCCCGCAGTACCAGCGGATCCGAACGCGAGTCGCGTCTTTGGTTTCCAACTGGCCTACGTCCAACGCCTCAATACCGCCGTTCTGGAGTCCGCAGAGCGCCTCTTCTGCCCCGAAGCTCAGCGCATAGATACTGCTGCAAGCGTTGGAGCTTCCCTGGGTTTCCGTATCCAGTATGAAATCGGAAACCTCCACCGGGATCCCGTCGTACAGCATCACCTGCCGCCCGAAGCTGCTCTCGCCTCGCTCGATGTAGTGTACTGAGCCCTGTAGTAGCGACTTCAGCTTCCTCCGGCTCCTCTTGCTCATCATCAGCATGTCAGGCTTTCCGCCCTTGACCCGGTCGATCAACTCGTCCAACATCGCCAGCGTCAGGCTCGCTCCGTTGGCTCCAGCCGTCACGATCTGGTCGGAGTTGCTTATCAGCTTCCTGATGCCGTTGAAGCTGTTTGGATCGATGGCGGAGTCCCCGTATATGAAGGCCTCCTCGAACTTCTGGGCCACAGCTTTGGCTTTCTTGGCCACCTGGACCGCTCTCTGGTCCTGGACGTTGGAGGCAGTGCGCTGGATGAAGTTATCCACATCGGCATCCCCGCCCAGAATGGACAGGTTGGCCGATTGCTGGGTGAAGGTGGCGGTGGACTCCGTCCAGGTGGCGTTGACGCCGTAGAAATCGGCCGAGCCGAGCGTG
>JBMNNU010000202.1:0-5964 GCA_050942695.1 Chloroflexota bacterium | reverse complement strand
GGGAAAGCCGTCACCAAAGAGTGGAGCTTTACCACCAGGCCGTAGCCGAATATCAAGGTGCGCGGCTACATTATGTGGCTGCTCGCCCGCCGGGATTTGATTGGGCGGCCGCAGACCTCAGGTTATGGGCACTGCCCCGAACCATCGAGGTAACAACCCCCGCGAGACCAAAGGCCGCCACCAGGAGGAACGTATACCTGAAGGCCGGCATGAAGGCTGGGTTGCCCAACTCGATGGCGCCTCCATGGGACGCCAGCGCCGTCGAAAAGGCAGCCCCCGACAGCGCAATCCCAAGCACCATACCCACGTTCCGGGCTTCAGCCATTACCGCGGAGGCAACCCCGCGCCGTTGCGGCGGAACCGAGCCCATCAATGCGCTGGAGTTCGGCGAGGCGAAGGTCCCGATGCCCAATCCAACCAGCGCCAGATAGCCCGCAATCTCGGCATCGGTGGCTATGGGGCTGACAGAGCTAAGCAGGACCAATCCCACGGTCGTGATCGCCATGCCCAGGCTGGCGAGGGCTCGCGAGCCGATGCGATCCGATAGCGTGCCGCTGAAGGGGGCAACCACCGCCATTACGAGCGCCTGGCTCGACAGCAGCAGCCCGGAGTGCGCGGGCGTAAAGCCGCGGAACTGGATCAGGTAAAAGGGCATCAGGAAGGTCACGCCGTAGGTGCAGATGAAATTCAACACCGCGCTTACGGTGGCGGCAGAAAACAACCGTTCACGGAAAAGCGACAGATCCAGCATGGGGTTAGCCGTTCGCCCCTCCAGGTGGATAAACGCGAACATCAACGCTGCCCCAACAGCCATCAATCCCAACACAGAGGCGGATGTCCAGCCCCAGCTTTGCCCGTGAGACATGGCGAGCAGCAAGGCGCTCAATCCCGCAGTAAAGATGAAAGCCCCGGGCAGATCGAACCGTTCGCCGCGAGCTCCGCCGGCCATGGAAGGGATAACGGAATAGGCCAGGGCGCTTGCCAGGATTCCGAGCGGCAGGTTGATGAAGAAGACTGCCTGCCAGCCGTAGCTACCCGCCAGGTAGCCACCTAGCGCCGGCCCCACTGTCAACCCAAGGTAGGTCATGGTGCCCTGCATACCCAGCGCCTGGCCTCTCTGGCGACCTGGGAAAGTGTTGATCAGAATGGCGGGCGAGCTGGAAAAGAGCATCGCAGCACCTACAGCCTGCAGAGCGCGGACCGCGATAAGGATCTCGGAGGTAGGGGCCAGGCCGCACAGCACCGCTCCTATCGTGAAGAAAACGAACCCCCACATGTAGACCCTCTTGTGGCCGATCATGTCCCCCAGTCGCCCGAAGGTCAGCAGCAGGCCGCTTACCACCAGCAGGTATATCATCACAACCCACTCCGCGATGGCGAAGTCGATAGCGTAGCTATCCATGATCAGCGGAACGACGGTGTTGACGATGGCGCCGTTCATGGCCGACATGAAGGTTCCAAACCCGATCGCGGCCAACACCCACCATTTACGCTCCACTCCCAGCAGTTGCGTCTCCGCTAGAGGCGCCGGGCTGCCCTTTTGCATTAAACCCATCCTCCTTTTATAGATTCACCACCACTGAGGTTGCGCCTCCAGGTCGGTTACAACGTCGAGCAGCGCGGGCTTGCCGGCCGCAAAGGCCTCTTCCAACGCCGGACCGATCTGCTCCGGGCGCTCCACCCTGATCCCCAGCCAGCCCATGTCGCGGGCTACTGTCGCCAGGTTTTGCTCCTCGAAGACCCACATCTCGTGAGCCCTCCCCCGTTGTTCGCCGCCGTACGCCCGGTCGAACCCCTTCTTTACCTGCTGCAACGCGCCGTTGTTGTTCACCACTACTACGGTGTTGATGCCAAAGCGGGCTGCCGTCTCCAGTTCCCCCATGTGATAGTAGAACCCACCGTCGCCGGTGAAGCAAAGCACCGGCTTGTCCGGAAGGGCGCATTTGACCCCCAGGGAGGCGGGGAAAGACCACCCCAAGGTGCCTGCGCATCGGATAAACCTCTGACCGGGTCGCTTCAACTCGATCATGGTCCCGCTCCATATCGCCGCATGCCCCGTGTCTGCCACTACCACACCCTCTTCCGGCAGGAAATCGGTGATCTCCCGGCAGAGTCGCTCGGGCCGGATCGGCACGGCATCCGATCCTAACAGGGGCGCCATCTCGGAGCGCCATTGCGACAGCAAACCTTGGGCTCGCTCAGCCCAGGCCGAGCTGTGTTTTCCCAGCGGCTGAATCTCGGCCATTAAACGCCGGAGCGTGACTCTGGCATCCCCCAACAGCCCAACCTGGACCGGGTAGTTACGCCCGATCTCGGAGGGCTCGATATCCAACTGGATTACCGGTGTGCCGGCGGGAGGAGTCGCCCAGTTCCTGGTCGTCAGCCCCCCGGTGCGGCTTCCAACGAAGAACACCAGGTCGGCCTGCTCGACGATCCGGTTGGCAGACCATCGGCCGTAGCTTCCCACCAGCCCGATAGCCAGGGGGTGATCCTCTGGTATCGAGCCCTTCCCGGTCGGGGATGTAGCCACGGGGATAGCGAGCATCTCAGCCAGCTTCACCAGCTCTGCACCCGCCTCGGAGGCAACAACCCCGCCTCCCGCAACTATCACCGGCCTTTCGGCCGCAACCAGCGCCGACGCTGCCTGTCGCACCGCTTCGGCCTCCGGCTCGAGCCTGTAGGCGGGGTATCGGCTGTGCTGCTTCTCTACGATCACCTCGAAGTCGCCCTCACCGTTGACGCCCTCACCCAACCGGCCGGGGAGCTCCAGGTGAACTGGCCCCGGCGAGCCAGTGGTTGCCACCCTGAAGGCCTGCCTCAGGAGGTCTGCCAACCGCGAGGGTTTATCCACCCTAGCGTTGAACTTGGTCACCGGCTCGAACATGGGGAAGTCTTCGATCACCTGATACAGATATCGGTATCTCGAATCCGGATGGGGCCCGCCGGTGACAGCGATGACAGGAGAGCCCGAAAGAAAGGCATCCCGGAGCCCGGCCGCCACGTTGGCCGCGCCCACCGACTGCGCCATGCAGATTCCCGGTTTGCGCGAGGCTCTAGCGTACCCGTCGGCCATGTAGGCCGCTGCCACCTCGTGATGAGTGGTCACCCTTCTTATTCCCAATTCCTCCATTGCAGCCATGGCGGTGTGGAAAACCGCAGGCACCATGAAGAGGTGGGTGATGCCGTGGCCTCGGATAGTTTCAGCGAACAGTTGGGCAGTTGTATTTACACGCATTGGGTAAACCTCCGGATTAGTGGGGCTCACGATCCCCCAGATTGTTATTAGGGCTGGCGGCGCGCGTAATGCTGCATGATGAAGCCTGCGATGCTATGTCGAGATGGGCCGCTAGGAAGCTCATCGCACGGGAACCAGCGAGCATCATCCAGCTCACCCTTATCGACGACTAGCTCGCCCCCTGCGTAACGCGCGACGAAGCCAACCATCAACTGGCTCGGGAAAGGCCAGTTCTGGCTCCCCACGTACCGGATATCGTCGACCTCGACGCCTACCTCCTCCCGGATTTCACGGCGGACCGCTGCTTCCAGCGACTCTCCGTTGTCCACGAAGCCGGCTATCAGGGCATACCGCCCCGGCGCCCAGTCCCGCTTGCGGGTAAGCAGCACCCGGTCGCCGTCGTGGACGAGGATGATCACCGCCGGATAGAGGTGAGGGTAGTGCTCGTACCGGCATTTTGGGCAGCGCTTCCCCCACTCGTTCTCGATCCGCTCGGTGGCCGCGCCGCACCGGGGGCAGTAGCCGCTCGTGGACTCCCAGTGAAGCAACTGCATAGCCATACCCCCCAGGGAGAGCAGCTCGTCCGGCAGTCGGGTGCCCTGCATTGGGACCATGGTCTCGCGCCGAAAGCCGGGGGGTAGCTGGGCGTCTCTATCCAGCCTGGTTATCCAGCAGGGGGTACCACGCCAGCTTCCCAGCCAGAGTGGAGGGGAAGCAATTCCCTCCAGAGCCGACGGCAAGTCGCCTACTGGTAGCGCTAGCTCCGGCCCATCGGGCATCACCAGGCCCTGGTTCTGAACGATTAGCCAGTGGCCGGAGAGAGGCGGGGTGGGACCACCGGCCTTAGCTGAGACGAACTGCCCATTCAGGCAGTCGATATTGAAAGGAAGAAAGGCTGTAAGGGGAGTCCCGTCCTTCGCAGCGGGACTTTGGGAGGCCGAGGACAGTTCGACAGATTCCATAGGTACCTCAAATAAAGCAGCGATAGTGTTCTACTGTCTATAATACATCAAAGGAGGGCGGGGCATCGCGCCCCGCCCTTTACGAATCGATTCCGAAAGATGGCTAACTGTACCACCGGCCGCGCCCGGACTGCCTTGTCGCCTTGCCCTCGGCCACCAACTGTGTCGACTCCGCCAGATCCCTCAGGTAATCCTGCATCGGAGCCTCGTGCGCCGGCGTAACAGTAAGGTGGATAGCGTGGGGCTCTTTCAACCTGCTTACCCACCAGCCGCGTCTTTCCATCTCGTCCGCCACGGCGTAGATATCCAGGCTCCGCGAGGTGTAAGAGAAAAGGCTCATATCAGGCTTTCCTACTATCTCCAGCCCAGGTATAGAGCTGATACCGTCCATCAGAGCCCGCGTTACCTTCATGGTTCTCTCGGCCAGTTTGAGGTACCCATCCTCCCCCAGATAGTTCATCACCGCCCAGGCTGCCGCGAGCGGACCACCCGGCCGGGTGCCTGCTATGGTCGGCGACAGGTAGAAGCCGGAGGGCCAGCCGTCGAAGTGGGTGATCTGCTGCAAGAAGAAGCTGGGGTCTCGATACAGGATCGCCGAGGCCCCCTTTGCCGCGTAGCCGTACTTGTGGATGTCGGCAGAGATGGATGTTACGCCGGGAACGTTGAAGTCGAAGGGCGGCACAGGGTAGCCTAGCTTCGCCATGAAGGGCAGCATGAAGCCGCCCATGCAGCAGTCCACGTGGAAGCAGATGCCCCGCTCCAGGGCGATTTCACCCATCTCTTGTATAGGATCGATCATCCCGTAGGAATACTCCGGGGCTGAGCCGACGATCAGCACGGTGTTGTCGGTAACCGCGGCGCGGAGAGCCTCCATGTCCGGCCGCAGATCGCTGCCAAGCGGTGTCCGCACCGGCTTCAGATCGAAGTAGTAGGCAGCCTTGTTGTAGGCAGCGTGGGCTGTTTCCGGCATCACGATCTCCGGCGCCCTCACCTCCGGTCTGTTAGCCCTGGCAAGATCCCGCGCCGTCTTCACCGCCAGCAGGATGCTCTCAGTGCCGCCGGAGGATACGTTGCCCGCCGCCTGCTCGCAGTGGAGCAGCTTCCCCACCATGCCCACCACCTCGGCTTCGAACCGGCCGAGGCTGGGAAAGGCGGTGGGGTCCAGCGCGTTCTCACTGAAGTACTCCATGAACGCCTGCTTTGACAGTTGGAGGATGTCGTCGCCAGCGAAGAAAACGTAGGCTGCTACTTTGCCACCCCGCCAGTCGACGTCCATTGTGCGAGCTTCCTGCAACAAGCGCATGATCTCGTCCGGCGCCTTGCCCTTTTCCGGCAGGCGAGCTGCCCCGACCATCGCGAACAGGTCGGCGAAAAGCTCGGTGAAATCGCTCATAAGAAGACTCCTTTCCTTTGGCTACTTCTCGGCGAAAACCTCGTCGGTAACACCGGCCGTATCGGCAACGTAGTGCCTGGCGGCCAGGAGCTGGAAGACCGGGCAGAGGGCCATGATAGGGAGAGTGGCTAACAGCGCCGTCCACAAACCCGAAACACCGCCTCCCATCATGTCCGAAAGGGCGCCGACGGCCAGAGGCCCCCAAGCGCCCCCAAGGATAAAGCAGATAAACAGCGATATGCCGAATGCCGAGCTCCTCAACCTGGGTTTGATGGGATCCAGGCACATGGTCTCGTTGACCGGCAGCCAGCTCATGATGCAGAGAACGTCGATAACCCCGATAACGATGGTCATCTCCAGGGAACCCATCTCGA
>JBMNNU010000201.1:0-6011 GCA_050942695.1 Chloroflexota bacterium | reverse complement strand
ATAACTCCTGGCCCGGGGTTTTTCTTATTGCCAACGTATCTGGTTGGCCGTCCAGCAGCCTTGAGCGCTTCGTAATCCCGTGCCCCTGTTTCCTCCATGGCCTTCTTCAGCTTCTCCAGTGCATCCATCAATGCACCGCCTATCATGAAGGTTATTCGGCTGCCTGCTGCGGGACCGCTGGCCGTGGTTCTGTCGGTGTCCCTGACTACCAATCGCACCTTATCGAGGGGGATATTCAGGGTATCGGCCGCCAGTTGAGTGAGCATCGAGTCGTTGCCCTCGCCGGGATCGGCGCACGCGGCGTAGATGGTAACCCCGTCGTCTGGGTCCAGCTCGATGGCGACTGTGGCGATGTCGGCAGAGCCTCCCACACCGAACGCACCCGCAGCCAGTCCGACTCCTCGTTTGATAGAACCACCGTTGTTATGAGCTGCAGCGTCACGAAGCGCCCGATCGTAGTGCGGTTTGATGGTGTCGCACAGCTCCGGGAAGGGCCACACATCCACCGGGTCGCCGGTAGACTTCGTCTGGCCGGGCTTGAGGGAGTTCCGTTTTCTGAACTCCAGTGGATCCATTCCAATCTTCTCGGCAAGCATGTTCATGGCACACTCAAGGGCGAAGTGCTGCTGTGGTGGTCCGGCTCCACGAGCCGCGCTGCCGTATGGGTTGTTGGTGTACACCAGATGGCCAACTGCTTTGACATTTGGAATGTGGTAGGAGCCGGTCATCATCCAGATGGCTCGGTCCACTATTTTCTTGCCGTTGGACATGTAGGCGCCGTTATCGACGTAATAGTCCATCTCAAGGACTGTCAGCCGCGCCTCTTCGTCGCAGGCCAATTTGAGTCTCATATCGAATGGGTGCCGTTTCGACGTTAGAGCCATGGACTCGGCGAGGCTCGGTATGTATCTCACCGGCTTCCGGAAGTGCAGCGCGGCCGCCGCCGATATCCCTTCCGAGGTGATTTCAAGCTTGATGCCGAACTGTCCTCCGGAGTAGGCCTCTTCGTAGCGCATGTTCTCCCAGCCGAGAGCATCCTGGAGCACGGAGAGGTGTGCATGGATATTTATGCCGCGCCCGACGACCACGAGCTGGGCATCCTCTCCCTCCCCCTCCCAATAGGCGATGGTGGCCTCAGGTTCAAGAGGAGCCTGGTGGTTGAGCTGTGTAGTGAAACGTGCTTCGACGACATTAGGTGATTCCGCCATCGCCTTATCTGCGTCGCCCTTGATCAATGGCTGCACGTAGCATAGATTGGGCGAGTCGGAATGGACCCGGACCGCACCCTCGGCCATCGCCTCTTCCGGGCTGCTCAGCACCGGCAGTAGCTCGTAGTCCACAGAGACGGACTGTGCTGCAGCGAGCGCCTGCGCCTGTGTCTCCGCCACCACTATCGCTACGGGGTCGCCTATGCTGCGCACCTTGTCTTCACAAAGCAACGGACGATCGGAGACGACAAAGGGCAATCTGTTTGTGCCTTTGATATCCTTGGCGGTCATTACGCCGACGACGCCTGGCATGGCCTCGGCGGCGGATGAGTCGATGCCCTTGATGAGGGCATGTGGGTGTGGGCTTCTGACGACTGCGGCTTCGAGTGCACCCGGCATCAAGATGTCGGCCGAGAAATCGGCGACCCCGCAGGCCTTGAGTATGGATGATGGGCGCGGATGGGAGACCCCCATGACGGGGCCGTTGGGATCTGGGCGAAGCTGGTCTGGAGAGGCTTCGCCGCGAAGGAAGCGGGCGGCTAGCTTGACGGCTTCGATGATCTTGGCATAGCCGGTGCAGCGGCAGAGGTTGCCGCGCAGGGCGCGCTTGATATCGTCAGTGGACGGGTTGGGGTTTTTGTCCAGGAGGGCCTTAGAGGCCATGATCATGCCTGGGGTGCAGAAGCCGCACTGGATGGCACCTGAGAGGACGAAAGCTTCCTGGATGAGGTGCGGGTTGTCTGGAGTGCCTAGGCCTTCGACGGTGATGATCTCCGCTCCGTCTAGGTCGACGACTTTGGTTAGGCATGACCTGATGGCTCGGCCGTTGGCGATGACGGTGCAAGCACCGCACTGGCCCTTGCGATCGCAGGACTGCTTGGCTCCTGTGAGGCCGAGGTTGTTGCGCAGCAGATCCAGGAGCACGAGGTCTGGCCCCGCGACCACCTGCTTAGGAAGGCCGTTGATCTTGAGCTGTATCTTCTTCACTACCGCCTCCATTGGGGTTCGTTTCATGTAGGGAATAGCTTGATCATGGGCTATGTTTTCGATAGCCTGCGCTGACTAATTGTGCTGAGAACGACACAACAAAGGGATGGTTTTGAATCGTCAATATATCGTAATATATGCATTGTTACAAGTATAACAATGCAGCGAATAGGTGTCTAGTAATTGAGGCTGGTCGACTGGGCGCTGATGGCTTGCTCCTGTTTGAGAGCCGGGTTGGAGATGGGCATGATCTTCTCGTGGCCCTGGGCTGCATCAACCGCCAGGGTTTGGGCATAGCGGCTTGCTGGCTCTCCGGATTCCAGAGGTAGAAGGTGAAGTGAATCTCGATGCACCGCCAATTGGCACCACTCTCCCAGGTTTTTCCCATGGCGGTTCCACCACCAGACCGGGGTGTATACCTGCAGCGCAGGCCCTTCCGCCCCTCCCAACGCCACCTCGATAGAATAAAGGTGCCCCTGATTCTCGATCGAGCGCACGATGCAGGGTACCGGCTCTTCGCACTCGTCCGCTCTCTCCTCGCCGGTTAGGAATCGGGCGGATTCGCTCCGAATGACCGCGAGCACCGGCGCTCCCAACACTGCACTGCTCGCGGGCGCGCGCAGCCGCACCTCACCTACTTCTATCCAGCAGCCTGTCGGCTCTATTGCCGCAACACGACCTGCCAAAAGGTTTCTCACTCCGGTCAGGCGAGCGACCTCGACGCTGGCGGGGTGTTTGAAAACCTCGGCTGGCGGCCCCACCTGCAGCACTCGACCGCCGTGGAAGACGGCCATCGTTTCGGCCATGACGTGGGTAACCGTCAGGCCGTGGGTTACGAAGACTATGCCTACTCCCAGCGATCTATGGACCTCGCACAGGTCGACTCGGAGGGCTTCTCGAAGTGGCGCATCCAGGGCAGAGAAAGGCTCGTCTAGAAGCAGTAGTCGCGGCCTGATCGCTAATGCACGCGCCAGCGCTACTCGCTGCCGCTGCCCTCCCGATAGCTCCCAAGGGCGTCGCTTTCCGAGTCCATCGAGCCGGAACATCTCCAGTAGCCGCCCGACCTCCCGATCCCTGACGGCGGATGCCTGACGGCGAAGCCCGAAGGCTATATTCTCCTCTACCGTCATGTGGGGGAAAAGCGCGTAATCCTGGGGCACATATCCGATCAGCCTCCGCTGGGGTGGCACGTCGATGGCTCGTGCGCTGTCGAACAAGGCTTCGCCCTCCACCAGGATTCGCCCCCGGTCGGGTCTCTCGATGCCCGCGATGCAGCGCAGGGTCAGCGACTTACCCGCTCCGGACGGGCCAAAGAGGACGAGGATCCCCGCTTCGGACGCAAATTTCACCTGTAAGGAGAAGCCTGGGAGCAGCTTGTGAATATCGATCTCAAGGTGCATGAACCGGCCTCCTCATCGTGCGCGCCGCTATCCTGAGCAGGACCATGGCGACAAGCGAGAGTACCACGAGCAGCAGCGCTAATGTTAGAGCCGCCCAAAGGTCGGATTCCATAGCCGTGTAGACCGCTAGAGGCATCGTCTGGGTGCGCCCCGGCAGATTTCCTGCGAACATGATGGTAGCGCCGAACTCCCCCAGCGCCCTCGCCCAGGTCATAACCGCGCCGCTCAGCAGGCTAGGGAAGGCGAGCGGCACCGTTACTCGCCAGAAGATCTGGGCGTCGCTTTCGCCCAGTGTCGCCGCGACACGCTCCAACTGCGGATCGACGGACTCGAATCCAGCCCTCGCAGAGCGAATGTAGAAGGGGCCGGCCACGAACGCTTGAGCCAGCAGGACCGCGGTAGTGCTGAAGGCTACCTCCAACCCTGCTTCCTTGAGAAACGGGCCTAGAAGCCCATTTCTACCGAACAGCAGCAGCAACGAGAGGCCGGCTACTGCCGGAGGGAGCACCATTGGCAGGTCTATCAACGTATCCAGGAGCCGGCGGCCTGGAAAGCTGTATCGTGCCAGCAGATACGCCATGGGGGTCCCCAGGGTTACCACAAGAGCTAGGCTCCCCATCGTGGTGGTAAGGCTGAGCCCAAGGGCCTGGCCGACGATAGGGTTCCCAAAGGCCTCCATCCACCGCCCGCTGGGGAGGGCTCGCCAGGCTAGAGCCGCCAGCGGCCCAACCAGGAAGAGCGATGGGAGCACCGACAGGGCTAGCAGGCCCCAGGGGGCTTGCCTGTGCCAGCGGGTTTCAGCCAATGGTGAAGTCGACATCCTACTACTTTAATGTGCGGGCGCGAAGTTGTATCTCTTCATTACCTGCTGCCCTTCGTCGGACAGTAGGAACTGTACGAACGCCTGCGCCAACTCCTTCTCTTTTGCGTCTTTGGTCGGGGCGATAGGGTATTGGGCTGTCACGTTGAAAGCGTCGGGGACCTCGATCATTTGCACCTCAGGGGCAACTTTTGCCGTCACGTCGGTGCCGTAAACGACGCCGGCGTCACCCTCGCCGAGTTGGACCTTGGCAACGACCTGCTTCACGTTCGTCTCCTCGGAGATCACGTTCTTCATGAACTTCTCTTTGAACCCAGAGCCGTAGGTTGGGTCGGCGTTCATCTTGTCCAGCATCTGAAGCATGTAGTTGCCGACGGGTACATTGGGGCCTGCTACCACGATCTTCAGCCCCTCCCTGCCGAGATCTTGAAGCTTCTCGACCTTGCCGGGGTTACCCTTTGGCGTTATCACTACCAGCCGGTTTTTAGCGAAGATCGAGGGGACACCCTCGATAAGGCCGGCCTTCACCAGCGTGTCCATCTCCTTTTCGTTGGCCGAGGCGAAGACGTCGGCGGCCGCGCCCTGCTCTATCTGAGTGCGCAACTGGTTGGAGCCGCCGAAGTTGTAGGTAACCTTAGCTCCCTCGGCCTTGGCCGAAAAGCCGGTCGCAAGCTCGGTGAAGGACTCCGTCAGGGACGAAGCTGCGAACACCGTCAACTTCTTTGGCTGACCAGACGATACAGGGACAGTGGCTGCTGTTGGGGATGCAGCGGCTGAAATCGCCGGATTAACCGTCGCCGCCGGGCTGGGCGCAGGTGCTCCCCCGCAACTGGTAAGGGGCAGCGCCAGGATCGCGAAAAAAGTTACCAGAAGGGAAGTATGCATCTTTCCTATCTCCACGCTGTTATATTGTACACCACCAATAGGGCACCCGAACGGGGTACTCTATCGGCAACGCGGCTCACAAGCCTTTTGGTCGATCACCAGCAGTCTGCACGGAGTGCGTGACCTACCAGACGCACAACTCTCGCGATGAACGGTCCGGGGTTGAAAAAGAGGGTGGAATGCAACGCCACTAGGGTCTTGCCCCCTAGCCAAACGCTAGGGAACAAGACCACAGAGGAGACCAGCACCCATCTCCTTTCCAAGCACGCGGAGGCAGGATCGTTTCCTCCCCTACCCGAGAACGCGACGGTAATCGCGAACCACCGTTTCGGCGAACGGCCTTCAACGCCCATAGGCTGGCGCCCTTAGGGCGGAAGGCTCGGAGACGAGATCGCTAAATAGTCCTATGTGATACGGGACAATATTTACATATTCAATTTATTTAAGGAATCCTTGATTTTGGCCGGCGTGGCCGGCAGGTCGTGGATCCATACGCCGCAGGCGTCGTGGATCGCCGCGACCACCGCAGGTGCCGTGGGCACCATAGTCATCTCGCCTACCCCCACGGCACCCTTGGGCCCGTTGGAGCGAGGCGTTTCTCTGAGGATTATCTCCATGTCGAAGGCGGTGCGCATCGTCGGAAACTTGAAGGTTACCCAATCTTTCGTCTGGCCTGCGATGAACTCCTCACGCAGTGCCCATCCGACACCC
>JBMNNU010000200.1:0-6041 GCA_050942695.1 Chloroflexota bacterium | reverse complement strand
TTCAGTTCGGTGGCAGCCGTCGTAGTGCCAGGGACTCGCACCGCGCCCGCCATCATGACTATTGACTCGACGGAGGAGGCGAGGTCCGGCTCGATCTGCAGCGCCGAGGCGACGTTGGTGAGCGGCCCCACGGTCACCAACGTGATTTCACCAGGACTGGAGGTGATCGTTTCCAGCAGGAAATCTACGGCAGGACGCGGATCGGCGGGAGAGGATGGGCTCGGGCGAGGAACGCCATACCAGAGCTGCTTGACCCTTTCGTCGGCCGCCCTGGCTCCCACCGCCATTCGAAAGGGAGTAGGGTCGGAGGCCAACGGCTGCTCTGCTCCCCGGCAAACCGGCACGTCCGTGCGGTCGGCGATCTCCAGCAGTTGCAACGCGCAGGCCGTCGCGTCCTCCAACTCCACGTTGCCGGCCACAGTCGTCACGCCGATAAGCTCAACATCGGGGTGCGTGAGCGCCAGGGCTATAGCGAAGGCGTCGTCGATATTGGCGCCGGGTATACCGTTGCCCGGATCGGCGTCGATGATAAGCCGTTTCATAGCTTGAGAAGCCCTAAGCCTTGCCCGCTGAGCCAAAGAGCTGCATGTAGTGGGTGGCAACCTCTCTGAAAGCGCCTCTGGTCTCGTGGATCAGGTCGTTCATTCTAACCCTGTCGTACCGCTCGTCCAGCGCTTGCTTGATCCTCTTCTTCGCCTCTTCGGCCATGTCGGTATAGATGTTTACCTTGGCGATGCCGTACTCGATGGACTTCTTCAGCCGCTCGTCCCCCGTGGATGAGCCACCATGGAGCACCAGGGGCATCTTGACCGTTTCGTAGATGGTTGCGAGGAGGTCGAAGTGAATCTTCGGCTCGCCCTTGTACTTGCCGTGTGCCGTCCCCACAGCCACCGCCAGGGCGTCTACCCCGGTATCGGCCACGAACCGTGCGGCCTCCTCGGGTCTGGTGAGGGCTGCTTCCGTTTTTTCGTACTCGGCCCCCTGGCCTACGTGGCCTATCTCCGCCTCGGATGTGACGCCCACGGCACGAGCCGTCTTGACGACGTCCCGCGTGATGCGGACGTTCTCCTCGTAGGGCAGGGCCGAACCGTCGAACATGACCGAGGTAACACCGGCCCTGATCGCCCTGACGCACGATTCGTAGGAGCGGCCGTGGTCCAGGATAATGGCCACCGGTATATTCAGGGGCACGCCCTGCTCCCTTATGCAGTTCACCAGGGTCTCGAACCGGACCTCCTTGAAGAAGCCCTCGGCGATGGCGACGATGACGGGAGAGCGGTTTGCCACCGCAGCCTCTAGCACCGATTCTGCCATCTCGAGGTTGCAGACGTCGAAGGCGCCCAGGGCGTATTTGCGTTTCAGAGCATCCTGTAGCAGCTCACCCATAGGAACCAGCATAGCCACGTTCCCCTTTCTATATCAAGAAAGACATAATGTCATATCATCACCCATGCTATTCCTGGCTGGAGCCGATGTCAAGGATCATCGATAGTGAAAAACTTGGTAGGGTAACTGTTTAGGAAAACTGAGAGGAGAAATTGGAAAAACTACAGGTTTTTAAGGCAGATTTAACAACATGTTAATTGTTTCTTGACAATATGTGGTATTATGTAGCTTAACAGTAACGTGACGACGGCGCCTTGATATCTGAGGTCGATAGAAACCTGGAGCAACGATTCGATTGAAAGATAGGGCAGAGGATAAGGGTTTGCCACCAATTGAGACCCCTGTCGTCAACGACCCTAAAGGGCCGGCAGTCGATACGCCGGCCCTTTTTGCTTCGCCTGATGAGAACAGGCAGAAGCCGGGAAAAAAGAATACATGGCAGGGTGAAGAATCCGAAGCAGCGCAGTTGCCGCTGCCTCTCCAGTTTGAACCCGAGGCAAATTCCCCACCCGTCGTGAAAAAAAGGCGAAGGAAAAAAGGGGCCGGAGGCTTCGTACCGGTAACCCGCGACCCCGATGTGGCGCAGTCCTACTCAGATAACGTTGCTCTGGATTACGACGTAGCTAAAGGTTTAGCCCAGGCGCTTCAATCTCTCCCCCCTGAAGAGCTGGCTGCTCTAAGAGCCAAGGTGGCCAAAGCAGCTCAACGCACCTCCAAGCAACCTCCCGCTCGAAACTCCGGTTAGACAGGTCGAATAGGTAGTGAGCCAAGTGCTTTATCCCTTGCAGGATACTTCGGAGTAGCTGCCGGAATCCAGCAAGGCCAGGGCGCGCCTCGGCTGCTCCGATAGGTTGTACTCCGTCACCACCTGGAAAACCCTATCCATCCCGCGGGTAAAGCCTGCTCCCATGTGGTGGTAGGTATCCAGCATACTGGGCGCAGCGAGTGGCGGTTGCGGTGAAGGCGCCGAATCCAACACCCCACTATCACCATCGATGCATTCGATTATGGCGCCTTTGAGTTCGTCGATACTCTCGGGATCGAACATCGCTACCCGTCTACGGGGTCCGCGACCCGTATCGCCCCGATTTCGAGCAGCGGCTCCAGGGTGTTGGCGGCGCCGCTATGCTCCACAATCAGGCCATCAACGACCCGATCGATGTTCACTCCGGTCATTTCCACCTTTTTCCCCGTTGGCCTCATCCCGAGCCACACGCCCTCATGGGTGCCGCGTGCCGTAACGCGCGTCACGACCCATTCCCCTTCGGCAATCTGTTGTTCGACCGTCAGATGGAAATCTGGGTAGGTATTGCGGACGCCAAGAACGTGCTGCTTCGCCCCTTCGAGCCCGACTGCATGCCTGACGTTATTGTAGACCTCTACATAGGCTGGGAGATGAACTCGGCCAATCGATCGACGTTACCCGTGTTGACGACCTCCTCGTAGTAACGTCGGACGAGCAATTTGTTCTCTTCGGTAGACACGATACGATTCCTTTCTTGAACTGCCGAACGCTCGAATAAAACGGCTATGCACCCTGCCATCTGTTTGAATGAAGTTGCCTTCACCCGAATAAGGTGCGTCGGACCTGGCTACGGTTTTATGGCGAAAGACAACAAACGTCAAGCGGCGTATCATTGATCCCTACGTCTTATCTGTGATTTCTGTGTAATCTGTGGATTGGTTAGTGCTTCTAACCCCCTCTCGAGTAGGGAAGAGAGAGTACGGAGGCCGTCGATGCGACTGAGCACATGATCACAGCGGTGGACGCCCACGCGGCGGGCGAGCCGGGGAGGGTGATTATCGGGGGGGTGCTGGACGTGCCTGGAAAGACCATGTTCGAGAAGATGGTCTACCTCCGGACCCACCGGGACGACCTGCGCAAGCGGATGCTCCGCGAGCCGCGAGGCTACCCTGCCCTTTGCTGCAACCTGGTGCTGCCGCCGACCCACCCCGACGCGGACGCCGGATTCGTCATCATGGAGCAGGTGGAGTACCCGCCCATGTCGGGGAGCAACACCCTCTGCACCGCTACCGTGCTGCTGGAGACGGGTATGATACCGATGAAGGAGCCGGTGACGGAGTTCACCCTGGAGGCCCCGGCGGGACTGGTGCGAATCCGGGCGGAGTGCGCCAACGGCAAGGTGAAAGGCGTTACTTTCAGGAACGTCCCGGCCTTCGCCGTACACCTCGATGCATCGGTGGAGGTGCCCAACCTGGGGACGGTAACTGTTGACGTGGCCTACGGCGGCATGTTCTACGTAATATTCGTCCACGAGGGGATACTGGGAACGGTCTTCACCGGACGTCTCCTGGAGGAAACGCAGGTCGGACCCTACCCCGCGGTAGTGCCCACGATCACGGGCCAGGCCTGGATCTACGCCCTGACTCAATACGTGCTGGATGCCGAGGACCCATTCACCGAGGGGTTCACCGTGGGGGATATCTGGGGAGGGTAGCTATACGTGTGGGGCTGCATGCAGCCCCACACGTATAGCCTCTTATTTTATGCTGACTCCACCGTCGACGAAGAACATGCTGCCGGTCACGTAGCGGGACTCGTCCCCGGCAAGGTAGACTGCGATGCCACCGAGATCCTCCGGCGTGCCTACGATACCCAGGGGTGTGTTGGCCAGGCGCGAGCGGCGGAACTCCGGGTCAGCCAGGTTGTGGCGATTCATATCGGTCTCGATCAGTCCCGGGCAGATGGCGTTGACCCGGATGCCGTACTTCGCCAGCTCCAGCGCCATCTGGCGGGTCAACTGGCCTACCCCGCCCTTGGAGGCGTTGTAGTGGGTGAGGCTGGGCATAGCTATCCGCTGGCCTAGGGATGAGACGTTGATGATTACCCCTCGCCTGACCTTTACCATCTCCCGGGCGACAGCCTGGCCTACAAGGAAGTAGCCCTTCAGGTTGACGTCGATGATCCAGTCCCACTCCTCCTCCGAGATCTCGAGGAAGGGGGTTCTCTTCAGCACCCCGGCGTTGTTCAACAGCACGTCGATCCTGCCGAACTCCTCCATAACCCTGCCGACCATAGCCTTGACCTGAGCTGAGTTGGAGGTATCGGCCTGCACGGCGAAGGAACGCCGCCCCATGGCCCGGATCTCCTCCACAGCCGAGAGCGCCTCCGCCTCGTGGCTGCGGTAGTTAATTGCTACGTCGGCCCCTTCCCTCGCAAGGGCGAGGGCCATCGCTCGGCCGTTGCCCCGACTGCCCCCCGTTACGAGTACAGTTTTATCTGTCAATTTCATCCGCCACACCCCCCTATTTTCGCGATAAGTCTGGTTAAAGAGTCGCCCGGGGTCAAAAACGCCGGGCTCTCGCTAAGCATCTGGTCGAGATCAGGTGCATAACTAGGCCACCATTCCCGCCCTCTACTCCGTCATTCCCGCGCAAGCGGGAATCTAGTGTACTTGGCGCGCCGTGATGGACCGGACCCCCGCGAAAGCGGGGGTGACGAAAAAGAGGCCGGGGGTGACGAAGGGTAGGATATCTTAGGCCATCTTCTTAGTCGCCAGTCAAGCGATCCCATGATAGGCACTTGCACTAGATTCTGCGGGAAAGAGGCGAAAACGGCAAGAAAAAACCTCTTGACAACCACCAATTTGTGTCTAATATATGAACGATCGTTCGTTCACTCAATTTCAAGAGGTGGGGCTATGGCTGGCGGAGGCAAAAGGGCTGTGGGGCAGAAGACCAGGGAGGCCATCCTAGAGGCTGCCAGGCTCCTCTTCCTGCGCCAGGGCTACCATGCAACCGGTATGCGGGAGATCGCGCGCGACGCCGGGATCAGCCTGGGAGGCGTTTATAACCACTTCATCTCTAAAGAGGAGATCCTCCAGGAGATCCTGGACGAGCGCAACCTATACCGCGCTATGAGCGAGGCGCTCTCCAGGGCCAGAGGGGATTCAGTGGCCGAGCTGGTCGATAGCGGCTTCCGGGAGATCATGGATGAGGCGATAGGCCGGGAAGACTTCGTCCTTCTCATGTTCATGGACGCCCTGGAGTTCCAGGGAAAGCACGTAACCCCCCTCGCCAGCCAGGCCATCGGCAGAATTGTGGCTTTCTTCAATCGACTTGCCGAACTCGGGCAGCGAGAAGGCAAGCTCCGGGATGTCAACCCGGTGATCATGGGCAGGGCATTCATCGGGCTGGTATTCTCCTCCTTCATGATCGAAAACGTCTTGAAGGTCCTCGCGCCAAGCACTGTCACCTTACCTCTAAAAGTGGAGAACTGGGAGAAGGGCATTGTGGATATCTTCCTACACGGTGTGTTGAGAGACGACCCCGACGGGGAGGAAGGATAGATGGCAGAGTTAGGCAGGACTCAGAACGCAGCACCCAGAACCCATCGCGCCCACAGGCGGCCTCCTAAGCCCGCGATCCTGCTTGCGGTGCTGGCGCTGGGGTGTCTGGCCTGGTGGCTGTATACCGAGCTATTCACCCCGCCCCCCAGGGGCATATTCGCCTCGGGCACCATCGAGTCGGAGGATGTCTCGATCGCCTCCGAGGTGGCGGGTAGGGTAACGGAACTGCTGGCCGAGGAGGGGGATACGGTCGGAGCGGGCGACGTCCTCGTGAGGCTGGACGACTCCCTGCTGCAGTTGCAGTACAGGATGGCGTCGCTCGCCGAGCGGCAGTCGCTCGAGTTG
>JBMNNU010000199.1:0-6093 GCA_050942695.1 Chloroflexota bacterium | reverse complement strand
GGTAGACGAAGAGGTCCGCGGCGCTGTAGAGCGTTGCCAGGTCGTTTTCGGCTACGTAGCCGGGGAATAGGATATCCGCGGAGAGCGGCGATCTTTCTGCACGCAGGTAGATACCTTCGGAAAGCCACCCCCGCTTGCCTGCCAGCACGAGCTTGTGTGGCAGATCGAAGCGGGACTTCAGCAATTCGAACGCCTCGATTAGCCGGCTCAGGTTTTTCCGAGGCTCGATCATCCCCACGCTCAGAATGTATGGGGCGCCACCGCTCACCCGCTCCCTCATTTCCTGTAATGCTTCCGGGTTCCGGACGGGTGCGAAACTATCGTCGACGGCGCCGGGCACTACCTGGACCTTTGCAGGCGGCACTCCCAGCAGACAGATCAGGTCGTCTTGGGTGTTCACCGAGTCGGCCAGTATGAAGTCGGCGCGGGCTACCGACCTCGGTACGGTTTTTTCCAGATAATCCCTCAGCTTAGCATCTGCGCACTCTGGCCTGAGTAGGAATGCCAGATCGTGGACTGTCAGCACCTTTGCGGCGCGCCGCACGGGTGGAAGAACGAAGTCGGGCGAATGGAAGACATCAACGCGGCCGGTAAACAGGTCTACTGGAACCGGCAAGGTTAGCCTGTGCCAGAGAGCAGAGAGCGCCCTTTCCGGAAGAGGGATTCGGCGACCGACGAAGTTAGCTGCCTGGGGCAGGGAAAGAGGCCTTCCTTGCGGAGGGTCTGCGTACACCAGGAAATATTCGGTCTCATGGTCGATTTCTGCAAGCGCCTTCACCAGGCAGCGGACGAAGCGTCCAATGCCGGCAACCTGGTAAATCGCCGCCGTATAGTCTATGGCTACCCGCATTATTTCTTCTTGTGAAACTGTACGTAATATCGTGGCCTTCTGGCTGATTTCGTTGACCTAAGCTTTACGTTCACTTCTTCTTGGTCAAGATGTAGGCGATCATCCCAAAGAGCACTAGGCTCCAGTAGCTGATCGTTCGGTCTAAGATGGCTACAGAGGTCGCCAGGCTCTCGTTGATCCCCGAAACCAGGCCCAGATTTCCGGAGAGCAATAGTATCCCTATGATAACCGACTCCACAACCCCCAGGCCAGCGGGAGTTCCGGGAAGGCTGGTGAGAAGGGAAGCGGCAATGGCTATGAACAACACTATCGGGAAGCTGATCCCTCCCAGCCCGAGGGCCAGCACCACAAAGTAGAGCCGGGCGGCCTCGATGACCCATGCCAGTGTCGAATAGGTCAGCACTAAGGGGAGCTGTTGGAAGGAACCGAGGGTCCCCTCTTCGAACGAGCCGTAGTAGCGGTGCAGCTTTTTGGGCAGCAACCTTCGGATTTGCGATCCCAGGTTACGCATAGCCAGGAGTCCGAAGATCACTGCCACTACCAGGGCGACCGATGCCTGCATACCTGTCAGCACCATCGGCGGGAGAGTCCCACGGAAAGCAATGTATCCCGTTAACGCCAACAGCGCGAATGTCAGCAGTAGGTCGACGATACGCTCTGCCAGAATGGTCCCAAAGGTTTTAGAAAAAGACACGTCAGCGTTGTGCTTCAACAGATAGGCCCGATAGGCGTCTCCAAGCTTGGCCGGCATGATGCAGTTCGCGAACCAGGAGAGGAAGATAATCTCCGCCAAGCCAAGTATCGATGGCAGAGGCCGGGACGAGTTGGAGTTGTCTAAGCCGACGTTCTCCAGCAATATCCGCCACCGTAGACTCCGCACCAGAAACGCTGAGTAGTAGATCAACAAGGCCAGAATATAGTAGAACGGATTGGCCGAGGCAATGTGTCCGGCTATCTCCCGGACGTTGATGTTCATCTGCCGGAATACGAAGTACAGGATGGCGAAGGCCACGCCGAAAGAGATGAGTGTGCGGATGTCCAGGAACCGTTTCTCTAAAGGGATGGAGGATACGTCTCCGTTTTCTGGTGTGTCGCTTGCGGCTAATGCCTGGTCATTGCTCATGGATTCTCTTGACTCCGGATTGCAGGTCGAGCCAGCGCGATAGCGGAGAGTTGGCCCAACGCCAGGATCATTCCCAACTGGATACTCATACTATGTACGAACAGGTTGTCGAACATATTGTGGATGCAGGATGCGATCAATGCCCCAAGTACGCCCACAAGGATACCACGCCACAGCAAGGTCTCAGCGTAGGGGTCGGCGGCTCTGCCGGCCTGATCTGGTTGCCCCTCCGAGAAGCTGCGCAGAAGCCACTTTACGCTGTGCAGCAAGGCTATCACAAATATCGAAAGGTACGTTGCCAGCCCAACGAACCCTGTCTCTGCAGCGATGTTGAGGTAGAAGTTGTGCGCGTGTCCTAAGGCTTCATCCCAGCCCTCGACTGAGTAGGCCTCGTAGACTGCCGGGTAGTTCCCGGCGCCGACACCTAATAGGGGGTGAGCCTCGATCATGTTAATTGCAGCCTGCCAGTGGGCCATCCTCTCGATGACGGCGAAGTTTTGGGGGGTCACGACCTCCCGAGTAACGTCGACGAATCGGAAGTAGTCAAAAACTGTTGCGAGGCGGGCGGTCAGTTCAGGAGGGAGAATATTGAGAAAAGCCAGGGCGCTTAAGGGTGTTGCCGCAAGTATCCCGGCTGCCAAAAGGATCCTTGTGCGATGGCTCCAAAATACCATCATTATCACCAAAGCCAGCGAGATCCCGACCCAAGCGCCGCGCGAGAGACTCATACCCACAGCCGCCACCGCCAGGGCGAGGGCAAACAACGTATAGTTGCGTAGCCTTTTCCCAGGCCAGGCCAGCAGGATGCCTACCGCCAGCGGTATCAGCATCCCCAGGTATCCCGCGTAGGGGTTGGGTTGTTCGAAGGTCCCGTAGGCTCTCATGAAACGGCCTATCGAGTAGAATTCCGGCCCCATGCTGAAAACGAACTGAACCGATCCGATGAGGGCTTCGATGATCGCCCCTAGTAACAGCAGCACCAGCAGGGTGAGAACGTGGCGAAGCGATGCCATCTCGGAGACGATGAACAGGTAAACCAATAACAGCTCAGCCCATTTGAGCGTCTCTTTCATCGTCAGGGCCGGGGAAGCTGCGTAATTGATGGAGAGAGCGACGATAGCCAGCATCCCGAGCAATGGAATCAGCAGAGGGGTCGGCGGGATGACGATCCTACGCCTCGAAAAAGCCCTCAGCGCCCATCCCACCACCATCAAGCCGATGATCATCTCCGTAGGGGTTACTGAGAATTCGTCGCCTTCGACCTCCAAGAGGTAGCCAAGGGGGATCGACATCGTAAGCAGGTAGACGCCCCCCTCCGGTTTGATCAGCACCAGGAGCGATACGATCAACGCCACGAGCCCCGGAAGCGTCCAGATGCCGGGTAGAACCGCGATGACCGTCGCCAGGGTGAAGACGGCGACCCACTGGATGAATGATAGCTGGGGCAGCCAGCCAACAAACGACGGTGCCTGATAGCGGCTGCCCTGAGGTTGACTCATTTAGGATTCTCTTTCGCGAGCTCTTTGAACCACTCGATGGTGCGCTTCAACCCCTCTTCCAGCCCGATTCTGGGCTCCCAACCAAGAAGCGAGCGGGCTTTGGAGATATCCGGACACCTCCTTGTAGGATCATCCTGGGGAAGCTCCAGGAATTGGATTTGGGAGTTGGAGTTGCACAATCGTCGAACGATGTGGGCGTACTGCAGCACTGTGTGCTCCTGTGGATTGCCCAGGTTAATAACCTCACCTGTGGTCCCACGAGTGAACATCGCAGCGATGATACCCTCCACCAGGTCGTCCACGAAGCAGAGGCTGCGCGTCTGGCTACCGTCGCCGTAGACCGTAATCGGCTTGCCGGCGAGCGCCTGGGTGATAAAGTTAGGCACGATGCGACCATCTTGAGGGTCGGAATGGGGGCCGTATGTGTTGAATATGCGAATGATCCTGGCGTCCACAGAGAAGCTCCGGACGTAAACCATCGTGATCGCCTCGGCGAAGCGCTTGCTCTCGTCATAGCAGGAGCGAGGTCCCACTGGATTCACATGGCCCCAGTACTCTTCTTTTTGAGGGTGTTCAAGCGGGTCGCCATAGGCCTCAGATGTAGACGCCATCAGGAATCGAGCGCCGTTTCTTTTCGACATCTCGAGTAGGTTATAGGTCCCCTGAGAGTTTGCCAGTGCAGTTTCCAGAGGGTTGGCCATATATCCCTCGGGGCTAGCCGGGCTCGCAAGATGGAATATCGCTTCCGCTGTAAGGTCCAGGGGCTTCAAGACATCGTGCTCTAAAAAAGTGAAGGCGGGATTATTTAAGAGGTGTGCGATATTGCGCTTGGAGCCGGTGATCAGGTTGTCTACGGCGATAACCTGATGGTCCTGCTCGATTAGGCGTGCGCAAAGGTGGGAACCGATGAAACCGGCGCCTCCGGTAACGATTATACGCAAGGTTTGCCTCCGTCTCCTGTGCGGTCGGGTCAGCTTACTAGGGGGTGGGATTCACCGCTAGGTGACCCACGATGCTCAGTACGTAGATGAAGAACCGCAGTTAATAAACCAGAGAACCGGCATAGTTTACCCGATTTGCGCCGATGGAGAAAGGAGTCGCTGCGAACATTTTTCGATAGCTACTAGCATACCCGCCAGCAGCCAGAAATGGAATGCCATGTCGACCAGGAAATAGGAGTTGTCAACCATTCCGTGGGCCAGAAAATCTACCATTGCCCCGGCGATCCCGGCCAGCAGTGCCCTATCCATTGATTGCGAAGCCGCGCGCCACAGGTGGAGCCAGCTTCTAGCCAGGGCTACCAGTAACCACCCGGTTGCGATGATGCCGAGCACCCCCATCTGCAGCCAGAAGTTGAGCACGATGTTGTGAGGGTGAGATAAGTTGGGCTCTGCTACCGCCTCTTCCATTATGTAGCTGCCCCGGTAGTGGTACAGGAAATTGTCCATCCCAACCCCCAGAAGCGGGTGGTCGCGAACCATCTGGAGAGATGACTGCCAGAGGTGCAGCCGGATGAAGCTCGTACCCCGTGTGATGCTGAAGTGGGATGAGACCCTCTCGATGCTCAGTAAGGGTAAAGCTGCAACTGAGAGGGCCGCCACTGCTGCTGCTAGGACAAGGATAGCCCGTTTTTTCCAGAGTAGCGTGATGACGCAGACTGCAAGCAAGGTGGCGAGCCAGGCTCCCACCGAGAAGGTGAGGCCGAGAGCGACGGCTAACAGCCCTACCGACAGCGCGGCAACCAATCGCAACCGGGGAACGAACAGCCCCAGAGCTAGCGCGATGGGGATGGTGCGCCCCATATATAAGCCCAGATGGTTTGGGGAAAGGTAAGGGCCGAGCATACGCTTGGCGCCCTCCACGGCTACAACGTGGTCGGTAAACAGGTACTGGTATAACCCCAACCCCGCTGCGGCGAAGCCTCCCAGCAGCAGGGCGAAAAGTAAACGCGATATGTCCCGCCTGTCACGTAGAAACCATGCAGCTAGGTAAAAGGCTGCGATCGGTTCCAGAATCAAGGTGCGGAGGTCGCGCAGGCTCACCCGCAGCACTTCGCTTGCAAGGAGCGAGAGCAATGCTGCTACCAGAAACAACGCGATAGGCATGTCGAGATGCGTCGACAGGTTGGATAGAGGCTGCTTGCATCCGTTCCATCGTTGGTGGATGGCGAAAAAAAAGGCTCCCATCAGGTTGGCAACCAGGATCAGTTCGGGCATAGAGAAGGCCATGCCCCCAAGTTGTTTGGGAAAGAGGTAGAAGGGTAGGGAAAGCGCGAGCAAAGGCAGCCCTAGGCCGGGGCGGAGAGCCAGTCCGGCTACCATTACCAGCAGGGCAAGGATGGAAAGTAGCGTTGAAGGTGCCAGCGCCAGCAGAGCGGCGCCGGCCGTGACCATTAGAGCGGCGATGATCTCGCCCTTCTGATGATTCAACGCGTAGCCTGTTTTGGAAAAATAGATGTCGTTGTCGTTGTCCACAATAAAAGGTCTCCTAAAATGTTCAAGACCGCGAGCAGTATATCAAAGACCACGCAGATTGCTAAAGGAAAACCAACGTATAATCTGGAGTGGGGGGGGGGCGGACCCCCCACCAAAAAAAAAAACACAATGAAAAACACCATGGGA
>JBMNNU010000003.1:0-29782 GCA_050942695.1 Chloroflexota bacterium | reverse complement strand
CTTTAGGGGCATTGATATACTCTTTTGTAGCTTTCGCGCTGAGCAGTGTAATCTCCAAATCATCAAACACAGCCTTTTGGGATGCCTTTAGAAGCTCAGGTTGCTTTTTTGCAGCCGGCTGCGATGTCGACGCAGCATATCGGAACATCAATCTCCCATTGCATGTCGCCTGTATTGGAAGCGAGGCCGTCTTGAGGTTTTGTTGAATTCAATTGCACTATCTCCGTTATAGAACATTGAATGGCTACCTGCTACTGACTCATCTCCACCCGTTCTACTTGGTGGCCTTCCAGTTGCCCTCTATCTTCAACGTTTTGCTGTCGCTTATACCGGTTGCGGGCCCTTCAGCCTTGAAGGTGCCATCGATCTCGTAGCTGCTGCCTTTCTTGGAGACTTTCCCTTCGAAGGTAAAGTTCCCCTCGTCTGATTTGCCCCCAAAGGTGACCTTGTCTCCCGAGACCTTGTACTCGAACTCCTGAGATCCTCCGTAACCTCCATCGAGGGACACAGTTCCTGAGTCCTCGTTCTTGCCGTCGAAGCTGAACTCCATAGGAATCGACGTTCCTTTAACCAGACTGAACTCCTGATCCAACTTCTTCTGTTCGTCGCCGGACGCGCCGTCGATTTTCGCCCCTGTTATGGTCATAGAGCCAGACCATTCACCGGCGACATCCGCCGGGTCACCACCGCCAATGAAGGGAAGTGAAATGGATGGCAGCGATATCCCGAAGGGCCCGCTGCCCGAAGACGAAGACTTGGCCGGCTCCGGGGTGGGGGTTGGCTGCGCCTTCGCAACCTGTGAAGAAGCCTCGAAAGAAGAGACTCCAGCCGTCTGGGGCGAGAAGAGAGCGCCGCTCAAGATCATCGCCAGGGCCAGGACTCCAGCCACCGCCGCCACCACGCTGTTGGCAGGCTTGGCCACCTCGCCGCTGGCCTTCATCTCATTTACGCTGCGGCTCGATATCACGTAAGTGCCGGCAACCAGATCTCCCAAGCGTCTTTTCTTCTTGGAGAATGCCACCATCAGAATGCCCAGCAGGTAGCAGAACGGCAGGAAATCCACAATGCGCAGGACGTTTCTGATCAATGCGCGGACCGGGCCGGGTTTACCGCCGCTGATGTCCACCACCCTGATCCCCAGCACAAGCTTTCCAACCGTCCCACCCAGGTAGCCTTCCATCAAGATCATGTAGGCGAACGATACCAGGTAAACAACAGCGGCAGACCAGCCCTGCAGGTTAAAGGAGAAGCCCGCGCCGAATGACGCCTGTGCGGAGGTAGAACCGAACTGGAAGGCCATGGCTGCCATGAGAATCAGGTACAGGACGAAGTCAACAAGGGAGGCCATGAATCGCGCCCCGACCCCCTTGTATTCAACCTGTCCGGATAGTCCGGCCGTAGCCATGGCATTAACCCCTGTGGAAGCCATGGCCGACGATGGCGTGGCGCCGGCTACCCCGCCCCTCTTGCCCACGCTATCCGGACGTGTGCCACAATTAGTGCAGAATACATCTCCAGGAGCCAGTTGAGTCCCGCAATTTAGGCAGTATCGCACCCGGACAGGAGGGGGGGCAGCGGGTACAGCCTGCGCGGCTGCAGGAAAAACAGGCTGCGCTGGTGCAGGGGCCTGATTAGCCGCCGCAACCGGTGTTTCCGCTCTGGTTCCACAATTGGTACAGAAAGCCTCGTCCTGCCCCAGGCGTGAGCCGCAATTCATACAAAACCGGGCTTGCGGGGCAGGGGGTGGTTCGGGAACCTGCCACTCTTCCTCAACCTCACTCACCAGGCTTTCTTCTTCATAAGAAGGTTCATAAGAAGGCTGCGCCACCGACGAGCCATCTTGTTCCTGCGGTTGCTCAGAGACATCTGTTCCCGCAGCTACCGGAATTTCCGGAGCTTCGGGTGTTGGCTCGGTCGTAGAGGGCGATTCGGCCACAGCAACCCCGCAGTAGTGGCAAAACCTCGCATCGGCAACCAGTTCAGCGCCGCAGGCTGAGCATTTCACAGTTCATACCCCTTTCTATTGCTCCGCAATCGACTGTAAGACGTGGAGATAACTGGACTCCCAAAACTC
Organism: Chloroflexota bacterium; assembly: GCA_050942695.1. Lineage (GTDB taxonomy): Bacteria > Chloroflexota > UBA6077 > UBA6077 > UBA6077 > JBMNNU01. The sequence continues at coordinate 27,708 of JBMNNU010000003.1, read as the reverse complement.
ACCCGAGCTGCGCGCAGCAGGACAGACCGCCGCACACCACCCGGCCTCAGATATCCAGCTTCTAACCTACCTGTATACGAGCCTACCCTCGACCCGGCGCGTGACGTTCTGGTTGTTACGGAGATACTCCTCCAGGACGTCTCGGATCGAGGTGGCTACAACTCGAGGCTTCGATAAAGCCGACAGCTCTTCGAAGGAAATATCGAGAAAGGCCTCCGAGTTACGTAAATGGTAATCTGTTAGGCCGATGTTGTAGTGCTGGCAATCATCTACCGGTTTGTTGTGAACGGCCAGCGACTCCAGCCGCTGTTCCTCGTCGTTATAGACTGCAATCACACCCCGGTTGACCTGGTAACACTCGCCCTCTCCGTTGCGGTTCTCGGGCCGCATTATGTGGCTGAATATCCGTTTCAACTGGCTCCCCGTGACGGTGAATCGGGTCAACGCCTCGTCGTAGCCATAGCAGGCGAGGAAAGCTCCCAGGGTTACCAGCGGGCCTAGTTCCTGGCAACGGATGAACCCACTACCCACAAAGACGACGTCTAATCCGCTGCTGTCGGCTATCGCATCGGCGGTGAGATTTCCCAGAGATGTCTCCACCAACCTGCTCGGATGGGTCACCTTCTCACTCAATCTCGTGACGATGGTGTTGTACTTCCGGTCTACGGCCTGCTTGAACGAATCGATGTACTGCTGAAGCTCCAGGTCGGGTTCGGCGGTTTCTTCGGTTATCGGCACCAGTTGCCAGTTGAACTCCACGATCCTGTTGGTATCGTCGTCGACCACCAGATCGAACCTACCCACCTGGTCGGTCCCTACCCCGGCCTGCGCCACCAGGACGCCGTTGATCTGCGTCGGCCTCTCCAGCACCGTATGTGAGTGTCCGCCGATGATGAGATCCACGCCCCAGTCTGGGTTGAGCAACTCAGCCAGTTCCAGATCGGATTCGTAGCCGATGTGGGTGAGGAGCACCGTCAAGTCGATATCGTCGTTCTTGTAGCTGTTGCAGATCCTCCCTACCTCGGCGCTCGCTTCCGCGAGGGTGATGAAGCTGGAGATCTGCTCGTCCTTGGCGATATCGGCCATTATCTTTTCCGTGATAATGCCGATGAACAGGACGTCGAAGCCATCCACCCTAATGATGTGGAACGGCTTCATCAATCGCTTGTGATATTGTTTTATGTAAAGGTTAGCGTTGATTATCGGAAAGTTGGCCAGTTTCTCCAGGAAGAGCAGGTGAGGGAGGCCGTAATCGAACTCGTGGTTTCCGAGAGAGACCACATCCGGGGCCAGGTAGTTCATGATTTCGATGGTGGAGCACCCCCGGTACTCCGAGTCGATTATTGAGCCTTGGACCATATCTCCAGATACGGCGTACACGACGTTCTTCTCTTCGGTTCGGACCCGGTTGATGTAGCCGGAGAGGAGCGCAAGCCCACCGGTAAGCTTGCCTTCAGCCCCCCGAGCCTCTGCCAGGAAGTCGCCGTGCATGTCGTTTGAGTGTAAGATCGTTATCTTTTTCTTCTTCATACGATTCTCCAGCAGACGAAATTCTATTGTCTCAAGGTAAATGAAGAGGTTGACGAGGGTTAATCAAAGGTAAACGGGATTAGTGGCCAGCCACAGAAAAGGTGATACTTATTGTCATGCTGAGCTTGTCGAAGCATCTCCTCGTGGGTTGAGAGGGCTTGAGGAGATCCTTCGGCAGGCTCAGCATGACAGGGTGGTAGCCCTGGGCGATGGTATGGCAGCTCAGGATGGGAACTATCAAAGGCTGGCAGACAACCCATTACTGGGCCAGAACGACGAAGCGGTAGCCCAAACCTCGCTCGGTCTCGATGTATCGCGGGCCATCTTTAGTCTCGATTTTGGATCTCAACCGGCTGATGAACACCTTCAGTTGAGCCGTGGTAGCGCCGTACTCTTCGCCCCAGATCTGGTTTAATAATGCCTGGTGGGTCATTACGCGCCCGGCGTTGCGCACCAGGATGCACAACAGCCTGTACTCCACGGGCGTGAGTTTCACCAGCGTGCCATTTATCGTGACCTGTTGGCTCTGAAAGTTGATAGCCAAATCTCCACTAGTGAAATCTGGAGCGCTGCGAATGGGAGGGGGCATTTCCGCTCGCCGAAGCACGGCCTTGATCCGGGCCAACAGCGCCAGGTGGCTGAAAGGTTTGACTACGTAGTCGTCCGCGCCTAACTCCAACCCCCGGACCTGGTCTATCTCATCTCCTCGGGCTGTAAGCATGATCACCGGAACGTCTGAAACCCGCCGGATATCCTTCAACACTTCGTAGCCGTTTTTCCCTGGCATGGCCACATCCAGCACCACCACGTCTGGTAGTTGCTCGAAGAACGCCTGGATCGCGGCCTCGCCTTCGCTTACCGCGATCACCGTGGCGCCCTGCCATTGGAGCTGGAATCCCACGGCCAACGCATCCAGAATCTGAGGGTCGTCGTCGGCAATCAGTATCTTCATGCTGGGCTTCCCTTGGCAATCTCCCCGTCTTTTTGGCGATTAGGCAGCGCAACCCAAAAGGCGGCCCCTGCTCCCGGCTGGCTCTCCACCCATACCCGGCCACCATGCATCTCAACGATAGCCCTAGTGATGGGCAACCCTAGGCCGCTACCGGTTTTATTTCCAGAGTAGTCTTTTCCGCCTCGATAGAATCGGTCGAAGATCTTTTCCTGCTCCGCCTCCGGTATTCCAGGGCCGTCGTCTGCCACTACGAAAAGGGCCTCCCCGTTACGCTGCTGCAAACCGAGCCGGATTGCACCCCCAGAGCGACCGTACTGGTTGGCATTGGAGAGGAGATTCGCCAGTGCACGCTCCAACCGTTTGCTATCGGCCAAAACGATCGGCTCGTCGCTCGGCAGTTCCAGCTCCAGCTTCTGCTTCCTTGCGGCCGCCAGCGACTCGATCGATGCGGCAGCGCGCAGGGCTACATCCCGCAGGCTGCAGGGAAGCAGTTTGAGCTGGGCACGCCCGGCCTGGAAGCGCTCCAGCTCCAGAAGATCCTCCACGAGCCCGGACATCTTGGTGGCCGATAAGCCGATATTTACCAGCATACGGTGGAGAGGCTCAGGCATATTGCCGGGTTCATTAGCCAGCACGACCCCCAGGGAGGCCTGGATAGCGCTGATAGGGGTTTTGAGATCGTGAGAGACGTTGGCAAAGAACTCCTCCCTCTGCCTCTCGAGCTCCTGCCGCTCCAATTCCCTCCTCTTCTGCTCCGAAATATCCCTGTATACCAGCACCACCATCTCCACCCGTCCCTGCTCGTCCAGAAGGGGTGTCCCGGTTACATTCACCCATAGCTGTTGGCCGCCGGCATGGCGCAGTTGCATCTCCTCATCGATGACCAGGTTGCCTCCCATCAACCTCTCGAGCAGCGCGGCGTTCGGCTTTCTGGCGGCGGGCCCTACCAGTTCGCACCGTGAGATCGCCTGCTCGAAGGTATCGCTCAGATCCTTCGGTTTGCGGATGCCCAGCAATTCCAGGCCCGCGCGGCTGGCATCGATCAGCCGCCCATCGCTCCTGACTACAAAGATGGACTCAGAGATAGTGTCGAACACGGTCTTCATTACTGCCCATGGTCCGATGGACATCCCGAGAATCGGATAGTTGAGCATGGCCCAGGAGAAGCCGAGGGGAAGGAGGCCCAGCCCTAATATGGCCGTCTCTGCCGGCAACAGGTAGCGCCGGAATAGCAGATAGGGGAGGATGCCCCCCAAAAGATACAGGCCTGCGGAAAGAATCGCTGCCACAAGCACCGGCCACAACCTCCGGTGAAGCTTGGGCGAACGGGTGGCGAAAGGCCACAGCATCGCAGCGATGCTGATCACCAGACTAATGGCCATATAGCTGTAGCCGGTCAGTTTGACCGTGGGGTAAATCTCCGGCTGAGCTACGACGCAGAATGAGTAGAACGTCAGGATGGGCAATGGGGCCCAGGCAAGAAGCAAGCGTAGCTTTCTCCAACGGTCCACCGGGACGGTCAGGAAAAAGAGCACGAAGGCGGCCATCCCGACCTTGGAGCCGACCCATTCCAGGAAGAGCGCCCAGGGATGGCCGTTGCCGATAGCCGGGAAGGCGATCAAGGTGATGGCGACGGCGGTTGAGAGGAGAACGAAGCGGTTGGCAGCCTTTCGATCGGAGGCTCGAAGTAATACTAAGAGGCCGGCCGCCAGGAACTCCAGGCCTACCAGGAAGAGGATAAAATCGATAGTAACAGGCCATCGTCGGTTGATCTGCAGTATCGAGTCGGCACGTCCCCCCTCGAGCACCTCAACTGCAGCCCAAGCCTGAGTTCCGGCCGCGGCGGGCGCCATCCGGATCACATCCCCTGGTCGCAATCCGGCCTCGAAAAAGTAACCCCCAGCCATGATCCAGGTCACCTTTTGAGACCCGTCACCAAGGGTAGCCAAACCGGCGCCTGGGGTCGGACCATCACGGAGAGTCCAGAGGGAAAAGATCGCGCATAGCAGTCCGGCAGCCACGATTGCTGCCGCGATCTGAGCGCGACTCAATTGTCGGAGATGGGCAATGCCCACGCCTTTAACCCCTTGGAGCGGTGCGGAGGGAGAATGGATTTCGGGCCTCACATCTAAGTTGCAATGGCGTTAGCATATCACAACTTCTGCGACATTGTACTCTGCTGTATATTTTTTTACTAATGGGATTGCCTACATCCAGACAACATCTACCAACAGGTAGTATAATGACGTTGTTCCGCATTCTCCACAGCCTCTTTTCTCCCGAAAGTTGGGCCGTGGCTTTGATTGCGGCGCCTGGCCAACGAACCACACGATTAATTGATGGAGGGGTTCGGCGTGAGCAACATCTGTGTTATCGGCGTCGGATATGTAGGTTTGGTCACAGGCGTCTGTCTAGCCGACATGGGGAACAGGGTCATCTGCGTCAATCGAGATAAAGCCAAATGCGAAGGGTTGAAGCGAGGTGTGATGCCTATCTACGAGCCTGGCGTGGAGGAGGTGCTGATTCGAAACCTCCAGGCCGGGCGAATACTGTTCACCACCAGTTACGAGGAGGCGGTGCCCGACGCAGATTTTATCTTCGTAGCCGTAGGAACCCCATCGGGGAGCGTCGGTGAGGCCGATCTGGTTCACGTGGAGGAAGCTGCAAGATCAATCGCTAGGACGATGGAACGGCCGACCATCATAGTGAACAAGAGCACGGTGCCGATCGGAACAGGTGATCTGGTGGCTAACATCGTACAGGAGCATCTCGAGCGAGATATCCCATTTGCCGTGGTATCCAACCCCGAGTTCCTGAGGGAGGGATCGGCCCTGTACGATTTCTACAACCCGGACAGGATCGTCCTGGGATCTACCGACCAGCAAGCCGCGCAACGCCTGGCTGAGCTGTACCGGCCTCTCAGGTGCCCCGTCCTGATCACTGACCTGCGCACTGCGGAGATGATCAAGTACGCATCCAACGCCTTCCTGGCTACCAAGATCTCATTCATCAACGAGATCGCCCTGGTTTGTGAAAAGCTTGGAGCGGATGTGAAGATCGTTGCTCAGGGGATGGGGCTGGACAAGCGAATAGGGCCGTCTTTCCTCGAGGCAGGGGTTGGTTGGGGAGGGTCATGCTTCCCCAAGGATGTAAAGGCGCTGATCAACATGGCTGCCAACACCGGCTGCCATCCTCAGCTTCTCCGTTCGGTGGTGCAAATCAACAACGACCAGAGGCGGCAGGTGCTGATCAAACTTCAGGAGGTGCTCGGGAACCTCAGGGAAAAGGAGATCGGGCTGCTCGGCTTGGCCTTCAAGCCCAACACCGACGACATGAGAGATGCACCCTCCATAGATATCGTCAGGCTGCTCCATAGTAGCGGCGCCCGCGTGAGAGGGTTCGACCCCGTCGCGATGGATGTGGCGAAGCGAGTGCTGAATAACGAGGTTACCTTCTGCTCGAGCCCAGTCGAGGTGGCTCAGGGGGCCGATGCCCTGGTGGTGATCACAGAATGGAATGAGTTCAAGCAGTTGGATATGGCCGCGATAAAGGCATCCATGCGGCAGCCGGTACTGATCGACGGTCGAAACATCTACGAGCCGGAAAAGATGAAGGAACTCGGGTTCATATATCGCGGCATCGGCAGGGGCTACAACGGAATTTGAGCCGATTGGTTGGCCTGCAGGTAGTACCTGCAGGCCAACCAAATAAGCCTTGAGCTATCTGGTTACCTGAAGGTCATCGGCAACGACCTCGGCGCCGCTGGCCTCCATGGCTACCTTCTCGGCCTCTTTCTTCTCAGCATCGCTCCCTATCTGCCCCTCCAGATGGATCAGCCTACCGATAACCATCACGGTAATCCCATCCGCCGCGGCTCCGAGACGATCCGCCAGCATACAGGCCACGCGATGCGCCGTTAGCGCCTCCTGCTCAGCCTGAGAGGCAGTCTGCTCCGCCCCTTGCGACCGGAGATAATCTGCGCTCTTATGGATAGCCGCCGTCTCCAAGCCGCATTTGAGGCCGGCTACCTTTTGAGCCAGGGGGCCAGGCAAGCTTCGGTGGCTCCGGAACGCCCACCGCGCCACGAAACCGCCCAACGCGGCCAGGAATAACACCCTGATCCATCCCATAATTTCGTCTCCCCGCAAATAAGAGGTCGATATGCGTATCGCCAGCAAGGGGCATACCACAGTAAAGCCCGACGGGGATGGTTCGCGGCACGAGACACAATGTCGCGTCAGGCCTTGTGCCCGACGTGGAACCTCGTCGGAGACAAGCCCCGACGCTACAGATCTGGCTGTTTGCGCGAACCATCTCGCCCGACGCTGAAGCGATCGGGCTGAGAACACAAAGCCCCTCTGGGGCTACTGTCCCAGCCCGCAGGGCTTCGTCTTTTGAGCGCGGTCGCTTCAACGCCGCGCTCTCTTTGTACCCCTTGCTGCTTCATGAACGAGACGGTACCATAGGGCAGCGATATTCTTCCTCAACATCACCACCAGGTTCGTTTTTTTGTTGGATAAACGTTCATCCACACGCCAAAAAACCAATCGAACTGCCGCCGGCCGCAGCGCGGCGACTTCAGACCGGGCTCGCAGCCGGCCGACCCCGAGAAAGGAAACTTCTGCTGGCAGTGCGACTCGGAGTGGTCGCTCCGGCTCGGTGAGAAAGCGTCGAGGCGCGATCGCTTCCCGGCCGTCCGGAGAGCGAAAGCTCCCTCCCGCCACCAAGCTGATCGCCTACGGTTTGTTGATCTTCTTTGCCGCCAGGGTGTTCTTGATGGCGTGGGATGCGGTGCAGTTGAAACGCGCCGAGCTGCACGGCGAAAAAGCCGAAGTGGTCGATCTGCCCTTCCAGCGGCTCCCGGTTCTGAAGAGCGGGCAGGATGAATGGATAGATACCAGCCTGACCATAGCCATCGAATCGGCCATCAGCCCCGCCATCGGCACCCCTGGCGTGTACGTGAAGAGCCTTAACAACGGCGCCTCGGCTACAATTGGGGATGACAGGGTTTTCCCCACGGCCAGCCTGTTCAAAGTGCCAATCCTGGTCGAGCTGCTCCGCCAGCAGAGCCTCGGTATGCACGATATGGATACGAAGATCCAGCTTCAGCAGAAGCATTGGGCTGAGGGGGCGGGCGTACTCCAGGCCCGCATCGGCGAGGAGCTGACGGTGAGGGAGTTAGCGGAGCTGATGATCGCGGTTAGCGACAACGTGGCGGCCCTGGCCCTCCTGGACCTGGTGGGCACCGACAACGTCAACCTCACCCTCCAGGCCAACGGATTGGAAAAGACGAGGCTCCGCATCGGCGAGACCTCGCGAGACTGGGGTGGGCAGCCCTGGGAGAACACCACGACTGCCCGAGAGATGGGGCTTCTGTTAGAGAAGATAGCCACAGGGAAGCTGCTGAACGAAGATGCATCGAAGGAGGCTCTGGAGCTCCTAAGCCAAAAACAGCGGGTGGCTTGGCTACCTGCCATGCTACCCCCGGACGTCAAAGTAGCCCATAAAAGCGGCGAGCTGGTCGGCCTACGCAACGACGCCGGTATCGTCTACGCCCCGCGTAGCCAGTTCGTAGTGGTGGCGCTTACCTCTGATCTAGCCGACCACGAGGAGGCCGCTCAGTCCATTGCCCGAATCGCCAAAGCCGCCTACGATTACTTCGAGCTGGGCAGAAAATAACTGGTAAAATAGGATCCTATGCTACAGGCCACTAATCTTTCGAAATATTTCGGCGGTAACTGCATCCTGGACGGGGTCAGCCTGGAGTTGCGGCCCAACGAGCGGCTGGCTCTGGTCGGCCCCAACGGCGTCGGCAAGTCTACCCTACTTCGCATTCTACTGGGTGAGATCGAGCCCGATTCCGGCCAGGTCCGCCTTCAATCCGGCTGCGTTGCGGCCTACCTGCCGCAAAACGCGGGGGTAACCCCCGGCCGCACCCTCTTCGAGGAGATGCTCTCGATCTTTGCCGATGTCGTCGAGCTGGAAGAGCGGCAGAGGCAGTTGGAGCGGGAAATGAGTCGCCTTCAGGCCGGATCCTCCGAGTTAATGAAGATCGTTGAGGCCCATGCCGAGCTTCACAGCGAGTTCGAGCGGCGCGGTGGCTATACCCTGGAGGCTGAGATCGGCCGTGTGCTGTACGGGCTCGGTTTCACGATGGAGGATTACGGCAAGCGGGTGGAGCACTTCAGCGGTGGCTGGCAGATGCGCATCGCGCTGGCGCGGCTGTTGCTGCAGCGCCCGGACATGTTGCTGCTGGATGAGCCCACAAACCACCTGGACCTCAAAGCAGTGGAATGGCTGGAGGGCTACCTGCGCCAGTACAAAGGCGCCTTAGTAGTCGTATCCCACGATCGTTATTTCCTGGACAGGGTCACTGAGCGCACCCTAGAGCTGCACAGAGCACGGCTGTTTGAGTACCCTGGAAGCTACAGCTTCTACGTGAGGGAGAAAGCCCGCCGCCAGAGCGAGCAGGAAGCAGCTTACCGGAGGCAGCAGGAGTATCTGCAGCGGCAGCAGGCGTTCATCGACCGGTTCCACGCCGATAAACGGCGGTCCAGCCTGACCAAGAGCAGGGAAAAGCTGCTGGAGAAGATAGAGAAGGTGGAGGCTCCGGCGCCCTCCCCGAAGACTATCAAATTCCGCTTTCCACCATGTACCTCTAGCGGCAAGAAGCTATTCGAACTGAAAGAAGCGGGCCAGGCATACGACGGGAAGTGGGTTTTCCGAGATTGTGACCTGCTGATAGAAAAGGGCGACCGGGTGGCGCTGGTTGGGCCGAACGGCGCGGGCAAGTCCACACTGCTGCGGCTGCTCGCTGCGGTGGAGAAGCCGGAAGCCGGTTCGGTCTTGGTGGGCGCAAACGTCCTCAGAGCCTACTACGCCCAGGACCAGTCCGAGGCACTGAACGAGGAGAATACCGTCCTGGAGGAGGTTTACTCGGCTGCCCCCAAGGATTGGACCCTGGAAGATGTCCGCGGAATGCTGGGCCGCTTCCTTTTCTCAGGCGACGAGGTGTACAAGCGGATAGCGGTGCTGAGCGGCGGGGAGCGGAGCAGGTTGGCGCTGGCCAAAATGCTGCTGCGGCCCTCCAACGTGCTGCTGATGGACGAGCCCACCAACCACCTGGACGTAGGCGCCCGAGAGAGGCTGGAGGAGGCCCTATCCCAGTACCCCGGCACGCTGGTGATGGCATCTCACGACCGCTACCTCATCGACAAGCTCGCCAACAAGGTAGTGGAGGTCGACGATGAGCAGGTCACCCTCTACCTCGGCAACTACACCAATTACCGGGAAAAGAAGGCACTTGAGGAGGCAGCCTCTGAGGAGACGCCGGGACACGGGGACGCGGGGACGCGGGTAGATGCATCTAGCAGCAGGCCTAAGGCACAAGGCACAAGGCATCAGGACTCAGGACCAAGCACTCAGCACTCAGGACTCAGGACTCAGCACCAAGCACTCAAGTCGATGAGCCCTGGAAGAGCTCTCCGCCAGCTCCAGCGGGAGTTCCAGGCGGTGGAGAAGCAGATAATCGCCGCCGAGGAGAAGGCAGCGGAACTGCAGGAACTGCTCGCCGACCCGGAGCTGTTCGCCGATCAGGAGCGGTATGCCCCGGCTCTGGCTGAATACACAGATCTCAGTGCACAGCTCAACGAGCTGAATCAGAGGTGGGAGCTTTTAGGTAATCAACTGGCCGAGTTGGAGGCCTCTGCCTAGCACAGTCCTTGCAGGATGAGGGCAACTTCCCGTTGCCGAACGGGGAGTAATGATCAACTGCATATGCTCCCACGATGTTGTGGGAAGCCTATCGAGGCTGAAAGGACGGAAACCGATGAGGGTAGCAGAGGTCATGACCAAAGACGTCGTGGTAGCCTGCCCTGAGGCTACCGTCAAGGACGTTGCCGAGTTGATGGAAAGAAAAAATGTCGGCACGGTGATCATCACCGACGCCGATGGCAAGCTGGAAGGGATCGTGACCGACCGAAAACTGGTCACCGACTGTGTAGCAAAGGGCTGCAACCCCTCGGAGTGTAAAGTCGAGGAAATAATGACCGGGAAGATGCCCGGCCCGCTTGGTGCGGCCCAGATGATAACCGCCACTCCGGATATGGACGTCATCGATGCGGCGCGAAAGCTGGGAGAGAGCGGTATCCGGCGCATGCCGGTGGTGGAGGATGGTGGCAAGGTGGTCGGAGTGGTCTCCGCCTCCGACCTGGCGGAAGAGGTGATGGAGGCCGTGGACGGCCTCCTGGAAGAGCTATCCAAGACGGAGCATTAAAGCAATAACGTAGGGGCGACGTATGAGTCGCCCCTACCATCAACGCCATCCCCAGCGCACGACGAGCGCGCACGTCGGCAATCTCAGCCCTTCAACACCCTCTCGGCAACGGCGTCCCCCATCTCGGAGGTGCCCACCTGGGTGGTGCCCTCAACCCAGAGGTCGCGGGTGCGGATCCCGTCGGCTACGGCCGACTCCACAGCCTTCTCCACAGCGTCGGCGGCGTCGCTCATATCGAAGGAGTACCTGAGCATCATGGCCGCACTGAGGATGGTCGCGAGCGGGTTGATGAGGTTCTTACCGGCGTACTTGGGGGCGGAGCCGTGTGAGGGTTCGTACATACCCAGCTTGCCCGAAGAGGAGAGGCTGGCAGATGGGAGCATCCCCATGGAGCCGGCCACCTGGGAGGCCTCATCTGTCAGGATGTCCCCGAAGGTGTTCTCCGTCACAATCACGTCGAACTCCCGAGGCGACTTAATCAGACGCATGGAGGTGGAGTCCACTAGCATGTGCTCGTAGGCGACGTCAGGGTAATCCTTGGCTACGCGCTCCACTACTTTCCGCCAGAGTCGGGAGCAATCCAGGACATTCGCCTTGTCAACGGAGGTAAGCTTCTTCCGTCGGAGCCGGGCGATGTCGAAAGCCACCCGCACGACCCGCTCTATCTCCTTCTCGGAGTAGGTCATTGTGTCCACGGCGAACAGCCCGTCGGGGGTCTCCCTAGTTTCCCTTGGTTTTCCGAAGTAGAGCCCGCCGGTCAGCTCTCTGACGAAGATCATGTCGGTGCCCTTCACCACATCTTCCTTGACCGGGGATGCGCTTACCAGAGGATCGTACAGCTTGACGGGTCGGAGGTTGGCGAAGAGGTCAAGCTCTTTGCGGATCTCCAACAGCCCCTGCTCGGGTCGTATTTTGGCGTTGGGGTCGTCGTATTTTGGGTCACCCACAGCGCCAAGCAGCACGGCGTGGCACTGCTTGGCCGTCTCGATCACCTCGGGCTTGATCGGAATACCGTAGGCATCCATGGCCGCTCCGCCTACCAACTCGGTCTCGAACTCAAAGCGGCACCCGAAGCGCTGCTCCACGGCGTGCAGCACCTTGACGGCCTCGTTGACGATCTCCGGCCCGATTCCATCGCCGGGTAGCAGAAGGATCCTGAACACGTCTAGCCCTCCTAAAGCTGAGTATGGGGACACCGGATTGTCCCATGATCCCGACAAGCAACGCAAGCCCAAATAGCTCTTGAACTCTTGACAAGGTGTGTTATATTGGACGTGATATATTACGTGTTACATAAAGGATGCAGGGTACGGCGTAATTGACCCCCTCGCCGTACCCACATCCAAAAATTTTGGAGTGCAGCGCCCTGTGAAAACGACTGTTGCTTTAGTACAGATGGATATCGCCTTAGGAGAGCCGGAGATCAACCGGCGCAGGGGAGAAACGCTGATTCGGGAAGCGGTGAGAGGCGGCGCCAAAGTCGTCGTTCTACCTGAGATGTGGACAACCGCCTACTCGATGGCTGATATTCACCAACTGGCAGACAGCGATGGGGAGCCTACCGGCCAAATGCTAGCCCAACTAGCCCGCGAACTATCCATCTATATCGTCGGTGGCTCCATCGCAGACATACTGGGGGGAAAGGTATTCAATCGCAGCCGGGTTTTCGATCCGGAAGGCCAAGTGATAGCCGATTACTCCAAGATACACCTCTTCAGGTTGATGGAGGAGGACCTCTACCTCGCCGCCGGAAACAAGCCGAGCAGCTTCCGCCTGGGAGATATTACCGCCGGCCAGATGATCTGTTACGATCTCCGCTTCCCCGAGCTAGCTCGCACACTCGCGCTATCGGGGGCTGAGGTGCTCTTCGTGCCAGCCGAATGGCCGTTGCCGCGACTCTCCCACTGGCGCGCGCTGAACATCGCTCGCGCTATCGAAAACCAGTGTTACGTGGTAGCTTGCAACCGGGTCGGCACCAAACACGATCCCGCTGGCGACACCCACTTCTTCGGCCACTCGCTGATTGTCGACCCCTGGGGGGAAGTACTGGTTGAAGGGGATGACAAGGAGTCTATCCTCTTCGGCGAACTGGATTCGTCGCTCGTCTCCGAGGTACGAGGCCGTATCCCGGTCTTCCGGGACCGCAAACCCGATGTCTATAATCTCACTCGAAAATAGCCGGGAGCACCTCCTCGGAGTGATCGATGGAAGGAGGGTTAAATGAAAGTTGGGCCAAAAAAGAAACAATGGACCCCCCCTGCCCTAGCCAAGGTGAGCCTGCCGGTTTCCCTCAAAGAGCAGGCATATAACCTAGTGAAGGCGGCAATCCTGCGAGGGGAATTTGCGGCCGGTGTGGTGTTCTCCCAGGACCAGCTCAGCCAGTGGCTGGGGATCAGCCGTACCCCGGTTCGAGAGGCCTTGCTTGAGCTCCAGGGTGAGGGGTTGATCCGAATGCTGCGAGGCCGAGGCGTCGAGGTAGTTAGCCTCAGTTCTAAGGATGCCCGTGAAATCATCGAGATCCGAAAGGGGCTAGAGGGGCACGCAGCCGCGCTCGCGGCCTCGCAATCGACCCACTCGATGATCGAGCAGTTGGAGGCCGAACTATCCATCCAAATGAGCCTTAGTGCTCAGGATAAGCGGAGCGAGTTTCTCGAAAGCGACCGCTCCTTCCATCGTATAATCGTCGGGGGTACGGGCAACCGGCGAATGCAGGAAATGGTAGAGGATCTCAGGGACCAGTTCATGCGGGTCGGCACCCAAGCCCTGTGGCTGAGAGGCAAGATGCAGGATGTTATAGCCGAGCATCGATCCATTTTCACAGCTTTGTCCCAACGCGACCAATCAGCCGCCAGACACGCTATGCTGAACCACCTGGAGCAAACGGCGGAGCGGTTCCTCCAAGCAGAGGGCGGACAAGCTCCCACCTCCTAAGCTCACCACTACTCAACACAGAAAGGACAAAACCCTTTCAACATATAAGTAATATATTACACATAATATACAACGTATAATATACAGCGTGTTCTACGTTAAAGCGGGGGCTTTCCATGTTATCTAACCAAAATCTGTCATTCGCCCTTCCTGATGGGCAGAAGGTGCAATGCGCCGTTCAGTCCTTGGTCAACACGGGCTTTGCCGGACGGGACCGCTCCGTCGTCGAGAGTCACATCCAAGAACTGAAAAAACTCGGTGTTCCCGTCCCTACTCAAATACCTTCTTTCTATCCTGTCTCATCCTATTTAGCCATACAGACCAATCGTATTCAGGCTCAACATGCAGCCACATCCGGTGAGGTAGAGTACGTAGTCTTCATGGTTGGCGAGCGTATCTATATCACTGTCGGCAGCGATCACAGCGATCGTGAAATAGAGCGGACCTGCGTACCGCTGGCTAAACAGGCCTGCGCCAACGTGCTGGCATCGCAAGCCTGGGATTATACCGAGATCGCTGATCACTGGGACCAGATCCAATTGCGCTCCTGGCTTCGCAAGGAGAATGAATGGCATCTCTACCAGGACGGATCGCTCAGTCAGCTTTGGAAGCCGGATGCACTGATCGAGCGTTGGCTCGGCACTGCGAGTGAGAGCACTGATGGATTGATGATCTTCTCTGGAACTCTGCCAACCATAGGCGGACTCCAGTACGGGTCGGCTTTTCGCTTCGAGTTGGCCGACGCTGTGCGGGGTCGCTCAATAATGGGAGAGTACGAGGTGGAGGTGCTGCCACCGCCCGTTGAGTAGCTCACCGGCGGGTTCCGCATACAAAAAAGGTTCAGGAACAGAATCATTCGTTCGAGGAGTCACCATAGTCTAGCGGAGGTATAGAGATGCAACGCGCATCCCAAGTGGCGGCCGTGCTTTTCCTTGGTGCGTCCATCTACGTCATGATCGAATCTCAAAGACTTGAGTATTACGACGAGCTTGGTCCGGGTGCAGGTTTCTTCCCCTTCTGGTTGGGATTAGCGATTGCTCTTTTGAGCATAATCTGGTTGATCCAGTTACGGGGGCAGGCAAAAGAAGGTTCAGACTCACGGTTCTTTCCGAGTCGACAAGGGGTGTTAAAGGTCACCAGTATAGTCGTAGCGCTCGTGGCTTTCACCATGCTCCTTGGATCTCTCGGTTATAAGCTGACGATGCTGATCTTTCTGCTCTTCCTGCTGACGGTACTTGGCCGCCAGAATCTAGCGCTGACCGCGATTATCGCCGTTTTGGGTAGCTTCGGGGTGCATTACGCTTTCAACAACTGGCTGGGCGTACCGTTGCCTGCGGCGAGTATAGAGTTTCTCCAAAATTTGGGACTGTAGGAGAGTAGCATGGAAGGTCTAGCAAATCTTATCATCGGCTTTGAAATAGCGTTATCAGGCGAAAACCTCATGTTTGCTCTCATCGGCTCCATAGTGGGCACGATGATCGGTGTGCTACCGGGAGTCGGTCCAGCGGCCGGACTGGCGATCCTGATACCCCTCACATTCCACCTCCCGGCCACCGGTGCAATCATCATGATGGCCGCAATTTATTACGGTGCGCAGTACGGCGGCACTATCACCAGCGTGCTACTCAACGTTCCAGGCGAGGCGTCTACGGCCGTCACCTGCATCGACGGCTACCAGATGGCAAAGAATGGTCGAGCCGGGGTCGCACTCGCTATGGCTGCAATTGGCTCCTTTATCGGCGGCACCATCGCCATCTTTGGACTCGTGTTCGCGGCACCCCCGCTTGCCAGGATGGCGCTGCAGTTTGGCCCGCCCGAGTTCTTTGCACTCATGGTGTTGGGTATCTCATTGGTTATGGGGCTTGCTGGCAAATCTACGGTCAAGGCTTTGATGATGGGAGCTTTCGGCCTACTACTGGCAACCGTGGGCATGGATCCGGCCATGGGCTCGCGTCGATTCACCTTCGGCCAAGCCGAGCTGTTGAGCGGCCTAGACTTCGTGCCGGTAATCATGGGGCTGTTTGGAGTCGGCGATGTCCTGTTGAACGCTGAAAGCGAGGTTCGACGGGTCTTCGACACCAAGATGAGTTCACTCATCCCAAGTCGCCAGGATATTCGAGACTCCATCTGGCCGGTGCTACGTGGTACGGGGGTTGGTTTTTTCCTAGGTCTTATTCCAGGGGTAGGGGCCACCGTGGCCTCCTTTATGTCGTATGTAGCTGAGAGAAAGCTGTCCAAGTATCCCGATAAGTTTGGAACGGGCGTTCTCGAAGGGGTTGTAGGTCCGGAGACCGCTAATAATTCCTATTCAAACGCTGCTCTAATCCCGTTGTTTACACTGGGTGTACCTGGCTCAGCTACGGTCGCGGTGCTGATGGGCGCGTTCATGATGAATGGACTAACGCCTGGGCCATTTCTCTTTGTCGAGCATCCCGAATTCGTCTGGTCAGTGATAGCGAGCCTCTACATCGGGAACGTCATGCTCTTGATACTGAACCTGCCGCTCATCAGGCTCTGGGTCAGCATCCTGAAAGTGCCCTACTCCATTCTCTTTGCACTCATCCTGGCCTTCACCCTAATCGGTGCCTACAGCGTTGATAACAGCGTGTTCGATGTGGGCGTGCTGGTGTTCTTTGGGGTGCTAGGCTATTTCTTCAAAAAGTTGGATTTCCCTTTGGCGCCCGTTGCCCTGACGCTCATACTGGGCCCCCTCATGGAGAAGGGTCTTCGCGCGTCGTTGGAGATGTCGCAAGGAGATTTCAGCATTTTTCTGTCTAGTCCAATTGCATTGGCGCTGCTGTTAACCGCGTTTTTCGTCTTAGCATCATCCGGTCTTCGGTTTCTCCCGTTTGGGATAAAGGACATACGTTCGGAGGACGCCGAGATCTAGTGGAGTAGGTCTTCAACCGCCCTTGACAGAATAGTCCCTTGAACCGGGCTAAAGGTCGGTGAATTCTTAGGGAGGTGGTGTGGATTGAGCAAAGATTAATCCAAAGTGGTTTCCTATGCCCCGGCATTAGGCTCAGTGCGGAGCCTATTCGGGGTGTGATCACACAGTTGTGAATGGTACCGAAAGGAGTAACGATGAAGAGTAAACTTATTAGTTATGTCGCTATCGTCGCGGCAATCAGCCTGATCGCAGTAGGCTGCTCGCAGTCCACGCCAACACCGGCCGGCACGAACAATCCGGCTCAGACTAGTGAAACAAATAGCAACGGCACGGCAGCCAAGGTGGAAAAGGCCGATCCAACGGCAACGTCAACGGATCAAAAGTCCGACACGTCGGCTTCGAAAAGCAACTACCCCCAAAAAGGTAAGGTCTTAACGGTGGTAGTACCCTACCCTCCGGGAGGAGGCAACGACCTTGCATCCCGAACACTAGCCATTCCTTTAGAAAAAGAGCTCGGAACGACCGTCCAAGTGGTGAACAAGGCAGGAGCCAGCGGCCAGGTGGGCACGACAGAAGTGGTCCAGTCGAAGCCAGATGGATATACCCTAGGTTACCCAACGCTATCCGCAGTAATTATCAGCTACCTGGACCCAGAGCGCCAGGCAGCTTTCGATCGCAAGAGCTTCGTGCCGGTAGCCAGTGACTGCATGGTCCAGCTCCAGATAGCCGTCAAGGCTGACAGCCCTTACAAGTCAGTCGAGGACCTGGTTGAAGCTGCCAAGGCCAAGCCGAAGACCGTAAAGGTTGGGATTTACCGGCTAAGCCAAGAGCAGCTTGCGCTGATGCAGCTTGAGGAGATGACCGGAGCTAAGTTCGCTCACGTCGGGTTCGATGGCGGAGCGCCAGCACTCACCGCACTGTTGGGTGGACACATCGATGCGGCAGTCGGTATCGTTGTCAACTTCCTGCCCCACACGAAAAGCGGTGACATCCGGGTACTTGGAACCATGGACATAGAGCGTAGCGAGTTCATGCCGGATGTGCCCACATTTAAAGAGCAGGGGTACGATCTTGTTTCGTTATCAACCCGAGTCTACCTGGCTCCTGCAGACACACCTCAAGAGTATGTAGATATTCTCGCTGGCTCCATTAAAAATGCGATGGAGGACGAATCCTACAAGAATAAGATGAAGGAGTTGGCATTCACACGCCGCTATGTGGGGCCGCAAGAGTTGACAACGCTCTGGGATGAGACGGAGTCCATTTACAAGCCGCTAATCGAGCTGGCGAAGAAGAAATAGGACGAGGAGATATCCCATGGTAACCGCTTCACCTGATTTCAAACAACGCCAGTTGACGGTGCAAAAGGCGATGCAGGCAGAGGGCCTTTCTGCGCTGGTAGCCTATGGGTTGTCGTCCTACGCGGGCTCAGGCTCCAACGCCCATGGCTACATTCGGTATCTGACAGGTTGGACAGCGCGATTTGCCGCCTCCATGCTGCTGCTACCGGCCGAAGGTTCGCCCACCCTGCTCGTTCCCGGTGCCCACGACGTTTTATATGCAAAGCAATCTTTCCCTTGGGTAGAGCGCTGCCTAGCCGAGGCTCCACGCAACTACGGAAGCCTCTGCCGAAGGATTCTGCTGGATTGGGGGTGCCAAAAGGTGGGGCTGGTCGGGATCGGCGAAATGCCTCATCCGATCTATCAGGATCTGGTGGGCAAGGCGGATGGCTGCACCTTCACCCCTGCCGATGCCATCATCGATGCCTTGCGGCTAACAAAGGATCCTGTAGAAATAGCTTACCATCGGCAAGCAGCGGCCATTTCCGATCAAATGCTGAGCGTCCTTCGGGATCGGCTGAGCAGTTTCCGCGGCCCTGCCCGGAAACTGGTTGCGGAGATGGAGTATACAGGCCGGTCAATGGGTGCGGAAATCGCTACCTGCTGGCTAGTTACCGGCCAGCCCGCAGATCGCCCGCACTACCGGCTGGAGGAGAACGAGCGCGAGGTGCAGGATGGGGATCAGGTCCTGGTAGGCACTTACGTGACCTACCGTGGATATTGGGCACACTGTCTCCGCATGGGGTCTGTGGGCTCCCCTTCCGAGCAGTATCGCCGGACCTACGAGGCTGCCATCAATCAGCACCGTGCCGCTGCAGCTCAGATCCGGCCCGGCAACGATGCAAGGCAGATACAGGCGGAGGCAATCCGCGCGGCTGAGGAAGCAATTCCGGGATCGCTCAATAACGCCGTTTGGTTCCGACAAGCCCATTTCATGGGCTTAGACTACGCAGAAAAACCATCTTCAGCCTTCCCTCAACCCGAGAACTGGACTCAGAACAAAGGGTCGAAACCGAACGAGGTTATCCTCCGTCCGGGAATGCTCCTTGAGGTGCATACAAACCTTGGAGGAGCAGGTGGGGTCGGATTTGGGGTGGTGGGAGACACATATTTGGTAACCGAAGATGGCGCCGAACGGATCACCGGATTTCCGCAAGAGCTGTTCGAGGCCTGAGTACCAATTTAATCGGCCAAACAACGAGATGCCGGTCACCTTACGGTACCGGCATCTCGTCTATCAACCACCAGAGTCGCGGAGTGCAAGGGAGGCACGGCCATGACCCAAATAAATCTGAATCACCTTCGGGTCTTCAGCGCAGTAGTGAAGCATGGCGGTTATAGCGCGGCAGCAAGACAGCTTCTGCTTAGCCAGCCCACGGTGTACTCGGAGTCCAAAGCCTTCGAGCGATGGTGTGGGGTACCGCTGTTTCGAAGGGTCGGTCGCGGTATCGAGCTTACAGAGCAGGGCAGGGTGATAAGCGACCTGGCGGACCGATTTTTCGAGCTGGTAGATGAACTGGAAACGACTGTAGAGCAATGGAAGCCTGGGTGCCATACACGTGTCTCTATAGGAGCTGGACCGATCATCGGAGTGTTTCTTCTGCCTGCCATCATGAGGCGAATGAGGCAGCTATACCCTAGGATCCAGGTAGTGCTTCATCTGGCGAACGGCGAGGAGATTGAGCGCAAGGTGCTCAACAAGGAACTCGACATCGGTTTTCTCGGCAAGAGCGAGTTTGCGGCAGGATTGGACGCGGTGCACTATATCGACGATGAATTGGTGCTGCTGGTACCGGCCTCACATCCATTGGGTAAGCGCCGTGAAGTGTCGGTATTGGATCTTGACGGGCAGCCTTTCATCGTGCCCGAGCTTGGCACAAACACGAGAAAGGTTATTGAGACCTTTATCGGCAACCCCTTGCGCCAGGCCGGGTTGCAGTTCTTGCCGGTCCTAGAAGCGAACGATCCTGAGTTTATCAAGCGGGCAATTGCTCAAGGGATCGGCATATCGCTCGTATCAGTCCACACATTGACCGACGGTCCGCCGCCCCGGATTCGGCGTGTGGTGTTGTTAGAAGGGCCGATTCGAAGGCCATTTTGGATGATTTACCGTTCTGGATCTGAGACACTCCCTGGGATAGCGGCTTTGAAGAGTATGTTGGAGAAACCCATGCATAAGTAGATGCAAAACCTCCATCTATAGATTACATCTATAGTTCTCATAGCGATCTTATTGGTCCTCCTGCATCCGTCCGTAGCCTATACTGCCTTCTGAGATAGGCGTTTAGCTCCGCTAGCGTATTTTTGATTTTTGCAAAGGCTGTGGAGCACACGAGACTAATTGCAGGGGGGTTATGAGGGATTGTCACAACTACGAGGCGGATCTAAGCAACCATGGTTCTCAATCGGTAGGTTTTCAGTTAGCCCTCTCAATTTCGCTCCGGCAGTCCGAGCTCAAATGGACTTTCCCGCCGAAATAAGAGTATACGACAGCACCATCCGGAAAATGGTCATGACTCCCGGAGTCAGATTCCGTGTGGACGATGCGTTACGGGTGGCAGAGCAACTGCAAGCGGCGGGTATCCGACACATCTTCCTCAACATTCATTACTGGGGTTCCAAGTCACCTGAAACGCTCTCATATGCGGTGACGCGAGGAGTGCTCCAGCGGTTTGATTTCGAGGCAACCGTATACACGGACGCTCTGCTGGAGAGTGATTGGGAGCGCCGCATAGATTGTCTTCTCGAAGCGGGGGCTAAGACTGTGCAGGTCGAGCTTGCCACATCGGACATCAAGCGAGCCAACCCAAGCGCGCCACCTTTTGAGGCGGTGCTCGATCGATTCAGCGAATGCGCGGACCGCCTGCATCGATCAGGTGCACAGGTAACCGTCGGGGCTCTTGACGTTGGAAGGACGGACTTCGCACGACTGACCCGATACTTGAAGCTTGCGCTGGAGCAAGGCGCTATTCGAGTCGACCTATCTGACTCAGCCGGCAGTCTAGGCCCAGAGGCAATGAGGTACTTCATTCTCAAGGTGCGAGAGCAGATAGGCCCAGGTGTGCCTTTGACCATGCACATTCATAACGATCTCGGCTTAGCAGACGCTTCAGCGCTAGCCGCGTTGACTGTCGGTTGTTGGCCAGACGCCGCGATCAACGGCCTTTCATATCGGGCTGGTTTCGCATCATTGGAGGTGATCGTCGGAGCTCTTGAAACCATTTATGGGGTGAAGACAGGGATAGACACCACTCACCTGCGCAGATTGTCGGAAACGGTTGCGGAACTTACCCTGCCTATCCAACCCCACCATCCATTCTGTGGCTCACATGCGTTTGTCAAAGAGGCGCCGCCTGTGGTCACGGGGGTCTTGCAGAACGCCGGGTCCTTGGTCCTACCGGTAGACTCACCGATTGCCGCGGGGATGTTCGGCAGCGAGACCCGTGTGGTGTGGGGACGCCAGACACTTGCCGGCCAAGCATTGATTGCAAAGCTCCAGCAACTGGGCTTAGACGCATCAGCAGAAGCTGTTGAGCGCGTTCGGGAAGTGTTAATACAAGAACTAGACAATGTGCAGGAGTATCCGTATTGGCTCGAGGATGAACAGGTCTCAGCGATTTGTCGAAAAGTACTGGAACAATGAACTTAGATCGATTGCCAGCCGGTGTACGCTCGTTCATCAGGTATCAGGCAGACTGAAGAGTTTTAGAGGAGGACAAGGTGAACCGAACTATCTCCGTATTTGCGCTGACCGCAGTGTTAATGCTGACGGTGTCAGCTTGCGCTGGTGGGGCACCAGCTCAGAAAGCCGAGTATCCGGCTAAGGACAAGGTCATCACAATGATAGTGCCCGGGCCTGCTGGAGGCGGAAACGATGTCGCCATGCGCGCCCTGGTACCGGATGTCGAGCCGCTGCTGGGGACCACCATTCAGGTCGTCAACAAGGCGGGAGCAGCTCAACAGGCAGGCAATACAGAACTAGCCCAGGCGAAGCCGGACGGGTACACATTCGGCTACCCGTCGGTCAACCCTCTTATCGTTCAGTATCTCGACTCACAGCGTAAAGCCGTCTACAAGCGTGACAGTTTCCAAAGTGTGGCTGGACATGTTGCGCTGCCGTTGATGATAGCGGTGAGAAGCGACAGCCCATACAAGTCGGTCAAAGATCTCATCGATGCCGCGAAGGCTCGCCCCGAAGAGATCAAGGTTGGGTGCGCGGACAGGCTAGATCAAACCCACCTGGCGTGGCTAGCTTTGGAAAAGATGACGGATACGAAGTTCGCGATAGTGAACTTCGCCGGCGGCAATGAGCAGATAACATCGCTCCTGGGCGGCCACGTCGATGCTCAGTGCGGAAACTCCATCAACTTCATGCCAAACTTCAAGGCGGGGCAGTTCCGCATCCTGGGCATAATGGACAAGGAGCCAAACAAACTGTATCCGGGTGTGCCTACTATGGAATCGCAGGGATATCCGATGCAAGAGCTATCAACGCGAGCCGTGTTGGCACCCGCAGGCACCCCAAAGGACATAGTCGAAACCGTAAGTGCGGCCATCAAGAAGGCTATGGAGACCGAAGCTCACAAGAAGAAAGCCGACGATCTCGGTATGAGTCTCCGCTACATGGGGCCGGATGAACTAGATGCTTACTGGACAAAAATCGAGGCAAGCACGAAAGAGCTGATGCAGCGGGCTCTGGAACGCTGACTAAGTGTTGAACTCAACATGGCTGCATGCGCATGCAGCCATGTTGAGTTCGGCTAGTTTGATCGGGGAGGATATCGTGAGACGAGTCTATCAAGCAACCGCTGTGGTCTTTATCCTCTTCAGCCTGTTCGTGCTGTTAGAGGCCAGAACCATGAATTACATGACCAGGATAGGCCCGGGGGCAGGATTCTTCCCCATGTGGCTAGCGCTGCTGCTCGGAGGGCTATCACTGGCCTGGCTGGTACAGGTATCTGTACGCCCCGTCGAAGCCATGGCCCCGGATTTCGTGCCGGACAAAGCAGGGATCCTCAGAATCCTCCAGATCGTGGGGGCGCTCATCTTGTTCACCATGCTCGTGGGGCAAATCGGGTTTCAATTGACGACATTTGTCTTTCTGCTGTTCCTTCTGTACGCCCTGGGTCACCAGCGTCCTCTCGTTGTCCTGACTATTTCGATCCTGGGCAGTTTTGGTGTGTATTATGTCTTCTATAACTGGCTGGGGGTGGTGCTACCCCCGGCTAGTATTGACTGGTTGCAAAATCTAGGATTATAGGAGCCGCCACAATGGAGAACTTTCTAGATTTAATGGGCGGCTTTGCGACTGCCCTGTCTTTGCAGAACCTACTCTTTGCCTTGCTCGGCTGCCTTGTTGGGACTATGATTGGTGTGCTTCCCGGGATAGGCTCCGCAGGTGGAATAGCCATCCTGATTCCCATCACCTTTAATCTACCCCCCATGCCCTCAATTATCATGCTAGCAGCAATATTTTACGGTGCCCAGTATGGAGGAACCATTTCGAGTGTACTGGTGAATGTGCCCGGCGAGGCGAGCACGGCGATAACCTGTATTGAAGGGCACCCCATGGCAAAAAGCGGCCGGGCAGGAGTAGCACTTTCAATGGCAGCAATAGGGTCATTTATTGGAGGGACCCTCGCCATGCTCGGCCTGGTGATAGCTGCTCCCCCACTAGCTCGGATGACTCTAGAGTTTGGCCCTCCGGAAATGTTCTCGCTCATGGTAGTGGGACTCTCTCTGGTGACGGGGCTAGCCGGGCGATCTATTCTGAAGGCATTGATGATGGCGGCTTTAGGCTTGGTCTTAGCTGCCATAGGTATGGATCCATCTGAAGGTGTTCCCCGGCTGACCTTCGGTCAAATGGAGTTGTTGAGCGGGCTCGACTTTGTGCCGGTAATCATGGGGTTATTTGGAGTAGGGGACGTCTTGCTAAACGCTGAGAAGGCTTTTCGGCCAGTATCGATATGGAAAATGCACCAGCTTATCCCAGCGGTTTCGGACTTAAAGCTTTCGTCCCGGCCGATCGCTAGGGGAACTGTGGTAGGCTTCTTGATCGGGCTTATACCTGGCACGAGCGCTACCATTGCTTCGTTCATGTCCTACTCTCTCGAGAAAAGGTTATCTCGTCAGCCTGAACGGTTCGGCACAGGAGTAATTGAAGGTGTGGCCGGGCCCGAGACGGCCAACAATGCATACGCCAGTGCCGCTTTGATCCCTCTTTTCACACTTGGAATCCCTGGCTCGGCTACTATTGCAGTACTAATGGGGGCCTTCATGATGAACGGGCTCACCCCCGGACCGTTGCTGTTTGTCGAGCACAAGGAGTTCGTGTGGGCCCTAATCGCCAGCCTGTTCATCGGTAATGTCATGCTGATCATCCTGAACCTGCCGCTGATTCCTTTATGGGTTTCGCTGCTCAGGATTCCGTACGCTATTCTCTTCGCTCTCATCCTGGTGTTCACTCTCATAGGCGCATACAGCATCGACAACAGTGTCTTTGACATCGGCACAATGGTGCTGTTTGGGGTTCTTGGCTACATCTTCAAGAAGCTGGACTTCCCACTTGCTCCCATCGTGTTGACGCTCATACTCGGTCCGCTCATGGAGCGATACCTGCGTTCAACTTTGCAGATGTCGGTGGGTGATCCCAGCATCCTGATACAGCGACCACTATCCGCGATGCTGCTCATTCTCGCAGCCGTAATAGTACTAACATCTGGCCTGAAGCAACGTCCGTCGGCCATTACCCAGGACTCAAGTGATTAATCAGTCAGCTCAAGCCGGATTTCACGCGTGGAGCCCTCTAGGACCTACCTATGTGTCTTAGTAGTACGAAAGCAGGGTAAGAGAAATCAGAAGACAATCTTGGTGGAAGGGGTGGAGTGGGATGAGATGATCATGCGGTAAAAACCATGTACGAGGAGATGGAAAAGTGCGACCAAATCGAACAAAAAAGCTGTTGAACGAGGGCAAGGTCACTTTCGGTAGCTGGGCAACCATGATCGATCCGGCGGTGGTCGAGATAGCTGGCCTAGCAGGCTTTGACTTTTGCTTTATCGACATGGAGCATGTCTCCACCGATACCCTGTTGGTAGAGCACATGATTCGGGCGGCGGATGCAACCGGCATAACCCCTATCGTCCGAATGGCTGATAACAATCCTAAGGCTATCCTGCGGGTGCTGGAGGCCGGGGCTCAGGGGATCGTAGTGCCTCATATCATGTCAGGCGACGATGCCAGCCGATTGGTTCAGGCCGTCCGCTACCCACCTGTTGGAACCAGAGGTATCTCGCCAACCAGCCGATCTGCCCAGTACTCTTTAGTCGACTTTGACAATCATATGAGGGAATCCAATCGCGAGATCATGGCGATCGCGTTCATTGAAGACAAAGAGGCGGTGGAGGACTTCGAGGCAATAGTGACCACGCCTGGGCTGGATGCCGTTTTTATTGGCCCATACGATTTAGCTGGGTCTTACGGAGTTCCAGATGGCACGAACCCACCGGAAACTGTGAACGCGATCGACCATATGTTCGAAGTTGCTAGACGAGTGGGCGGAGCCCAAATCGGCATTCCTGTAAACCATCGCATGTATAACAAGTCGGCTCCCGAACTGATCGATTTAGGGGCTACCATGATCGTCACGGCTTTTGACTACTCCATAATCGCTCAAGGGATGAAGCAGACTATCGAGTCGCTAGCGCCCTACAGACAACGCTAGTGGGTTGTGAGATACCAGCACTTACTTAAGTGCTGGTATCTCGTTGATCTGGGGTTAACTTCGCAACTTCTCCCTAGTGTATTCGACCAGTCCGCCCGCTCGGATGATCCCCAGCATAAAATCCGGGTAGCGGCTGGTGCGGAACAGCTTGCCAGTTCTCCTGTTGAGGACCGTGCCCTCGCTCAGATCTACCTCCAGCTCATCCCCTTTTTCTACATCTTCGTCGATCCCCTCGCACTCCACCACCGGCAAGCCTACGTTTATGGCGTTGCGGTGGAAGATACGTGCATAGGAGGGGGCGATTACGGCGGCAATACCGGAAGCCTTGATCGCCACCGGCGCATGCTCTCGGGACGAGCCGATGCCGAAGGAGCGGCCCGCAACGATCAGGTCCCCCGGCCGCACCTCCTTCGCAAAGGTAGGGTCCAGATCCTCCATACAGTGTTTGGCGAGCTCCGCCGGACGAAACTCCGCCAGATATCGGGCTGGTATAATGACGTCTGTATCGACGTTTGGTCCATATTTCCAGGCTCGACCGATCAGCTTCATGCTACATCCTCCGGATGAGCTATCCTTCCCAATACCGCTGAAGCAGCCGCTACGGCAGGGCTAGCCAGGTAGAGCTCCGACTCCACGTGGCCCATGCGGCCTCGGAAGTTGCGGTTGCTGGTGCTGACGCACCGCTCCCCGGCGGCCAACACGCCCATGTGTCCACCCATGCAGGGCCCGCAGGTAGGAGGGCCGATGGCGCAATCGGCCTCGATCAATGCCTGGATGATCCCCTCGGAAAGAGCATCACGGTAAATCTGCGGCGTGGCTGGGATCACTATGCAGCGCACGTCGGGATGGACCTTCTTGCCTTTCAGGATGCTGGCGGCGATACGCAGGTCGGAAAGCCTGCCGTTTGTGCAGGCGCCAATGAACGCCTGATCGATTGAGACATCGCCCGCCTCGCGAACAGGCTTCACGTTGGATGGCAGGAAGGGCATGGCCACAACCGGCTCCAGCTTGTTCAGGTCCACATCCACCGTCTCTTTATAACGGGCATCGGGGTCGGGCTCGTAGACGGTAAAGGGACGGATTGCCCGTCCGGTCACGTACTCCCTCGTCCGATTATCGAATGGGAACAATCCCACTTTGGCCTGGGCCTCAGTCACCATATTGCCAATGGTAAAGCGATCGTCCATCGTCAGCTCGGCTATGCCGTCACCGCTGAACTCCATAGCCATGTAGTTTGCCCCCTCCACACCGATCCGACCGATGATGTGGAGAATCACGTCCTTGCCGGTAACCCAACGGTCTTTCCGGCCATGGACCTGGACCTTGATGCTGTGAGGGACTTTCATCCACACCTCGCCAGTAGCCCAAGCCACCGCCATGTCGGTGTGGCCGACACCGCAGGAAAAGCACTGCAGGGCTCCGTAGGTGCAGGTGTGTGAATCCGCTCCGATTACCACCTCACCCGGGCCAACGAGCCCCTGCTCTGGAAGAAGGGCATGCTCGATGCCCATCCGGCCGCCGTCGTAATGGTACTTAATCCCCTGCTCAACCGCGAACTCCTTGGTGGCCTTTGCGTTGGTGGCCGCGGGGATATCCTTGTTGGGGCAGAAGTGGTCGGATACCAGGACTACCCGGTCGGGGTCCCAAACCTGTTTGACCCCCAGCTTCCTGAACTCGGCTATCGCGGGGGGGGCGGTGATGTCGTTAGCCATAGCGACATCCACCTTCACGTTCAGCAGCTCGCCGGCCTCCACAGCCTTCCGTCCGCTGTGAGCAGCCAGGATCTTTTCGGCTATCGTCTGAGGCATGTTACCTCCATTTAATTGTGCTGAGTCCTGAGTGCTGAGTCCTGAGTGCTGAGTCCTGAGTCCCAAGTTATGAATACTACTACAGGACTCAGGGCCCAGGACTCAGGACTATACGTTTATTGTTTATTCCAAAGGGCGCTGCCAAGGGGAGTTGTAGGGCCAAAGCTCGTTCCATGGCGGCTGGCGCCGCCGGTCAGAGAAGGTGTAGGGTCGGTCTGCTCGACCTTCTTAGACGCTTCATCATCCGGCACCAACGGCC
>JBMNNU010000198.1:0-6118 GCA_050942695.1 Chloroflexota bacterium | reverse complement strand
AAGCCTGATGAAGGAGTTCAAGCTCCGGCCTCTCTTCGGAGTTGACGAGCAGGTAAAGCTTATGGCCCGCAGTGGAGATCAGCCGAGTCAGGTCGATATTTGGATGAATGAGATGGCCGATTTCCTCCATAAGATGGGCTCCATCAAGCAAAAAGCGGTGGCCAAAGATTACGTCACCGACGAGTGGATGAAAAAAGTTCAGGCAGTCTATACGAGATAGTTGAGACTGGTGATAAATAACGAACCGCGCCGGGACAGGACCCGGCGCGGGCGTCCAGTATTATAAGGTTGTCTCCGTGCTAGGGTGTTGCAACCATATGGTACGGGACCGCCGTGTCGGATTGCTCTCCGACACGGTTCGTTATTCATGACCCTGTATTTATGACCAGGTCTCAGCTAGTTAGCAGCGATAGGTAACCTGGCCTCCTTCGTTCAAAAGGAGGCCAGGTTGATTTAGTAATCTGTTGACAGCCTTGTGGGAAAAAATATAAGTTGATGGTGGCTGAGCAGCCATACAGAATCCCCTCATCCCTATGAGAGGGAGTGAACGTAACAGATGGTACATTCGCAGGGTGAGGGTCCTCCCCCACCCCTCCTAGAGGGAGGGGGAATTATTTCTCTTGGAGAATCGACATGAGCATATCATCTAACCCAATTGTTGCTGTAAACATGGGGGACCCGACGGGGATTGGGCCGGAGATTGTGGTGAAGGCCGCGGCGGTGGAGGAAGTCTACCAGCACGCTCGCCCGTTGGTGATCGGCGACTTTCGGGTTATGGAACAGGCGAAGGGGTTTGCCGGGGTTCAGGTAGAGCTTCGGCGAATCGAGAGTGTGAGCGAAGCGCGTTTCCAGTACGGGGTGCTGGAGGTGTTGGACCTGGCCAACGTGGAGCTCTCAGAACTGAAGATAGGCCAGGTGCAGGCCATGGGCGGCCGGGCATTCGTCGAGGCATCGAAGAAGGGCGTTGAGCTGGCTCTAGCAGGCGAGGTGCACGGAGTGCTGGTAGGCCCACATAACAAGGCCGCCATGTATGCTGCGGGGAAGCCCTTCGATGGTCCAGGTCTCCTGGCTCATCTAACCGGGGTTGAGATCGGTAAGATCGCCTTCATGCTGTGCGTTGGGCCTATGAGGGTGATCGGGGTTACTCACCACGCCTCTCTGCGCAAAGCTTTGGACCAGATCACCCGTGAGCGAGTGCTTTGGACAATCCAGAAGGCATACGAAGGGGCTCGCATTTTGGGGATAGAGAAGCCTCGGATAGCGGTTGCGGGGATCAATCCCCATGCCGGCGAAGAGGGGATCTTCGGCAGCGAGGAGATCGAAATCGTAACCCCCGCTATCCAGGATGCTCGAGCCTTGGGGATCGATGTAGAGGGGCCATTCCCGGCCGATGGGATCTTCGTCGGTGCAGAGGAGGGACCCTACGACTGCTACATCGCCATGTACCACGACCAGGGGCACTTGCCGATTAAGGTGCTCGGCAAACGGCGGGTTGCCGCTCTGATGGTGGGCTCGCCTATAGTGTACGGGACTGTAGGCCACGGCACCGCCTTCGAGGTGGCCGGCAAAGGGATCGCCGACCCGGCCAGCGTGGTGGAAGGGTTGAAGCTGATCGCCCAGGCAGGCCGATCGAGGATGAAGTGAGAAGCGAATAGCAAAAGGGGCTCGCTATTCGGCCTACAAATTTTAGAATACCGACAAATAATATAGAAGAGGTTGTTGATATGGCAGAGTACAGGTTTTCTAAGGACGAGGCCAAAGAGATACCTTCCCCCGTGCCGGGGCGCTACGCCCGCATCATGTTCGATCAGAAGATGATCCCTAATGCCCAGTGCAGCATGGGGATATTTCGCTTCGAGCAGGGCGTGGTTTCGCAGGCCCACGTGCACGATACGGAAGTTGAGGTTTACTTCGGCCTCCAGGGCAAGGGAGAGGTGACCATCGACGGGAAACCCCATCGATTCAGCCCCGGCGTTGCCGTCTACGTCCCGCCCAAGAGCCTGCACCAGACCCGCAACGTGGGCGATGGCATCCTGGAGTTCATCGGCTTCTTTGCCCCGGCCGTCAGCCTGGACTTCATCAGGGAGTGGGAAAAGTAGTTTAAGCTAGCTACCGACCATCTATTTTGTTAGCGCCACGGCGTGATGACGGTTTACAAAACGATCCATCCCATTCTCGGCCGTAAACGGCCGGGCTAAGAGCGGAGCGTCGCCTAGCCCAGTCTTATGATCGTTGCGAAAAATTCTTATCGATTCGCGGCCCTCAAGGGCCGGGCTAACTACGGACCGAAGGTTAAGGCCGGCCCTTAAGGGCCGCGACGGATACGTACGGTTTAATCGGCAACGATCATCAGGGCTGAGACGGATATGTCCGACCATTTTTGCAACTATCATCACACCGTGGCGCTGAAGCTGCTCGGCGCAGAATAACACCTCTTAGCGAAACACAACCAAGATTGAAATCTGTTTCCTCTTGGTGCCATCCTCGCATTATAATGGCCGCGCACTTCAACATTACCCTTCGAGGCGCCTATGAACCTCACACAGGTCGTCGATAGCTTTCTGGCCTCCGAGTTCGCTGGATGCGTAACCGCCCACCGGCGGCTTCCGGCGCGAGAGGCTGTTTACGCCCCCTTCCCCCAGGGCACCGACCCACGTCTCATCTCTGTCTTGCGGGACCGGGGCATACAATCGCTCTACTCTCACCAGGCCGAAGCCCTGGCCCACGTCCAGTCCGGGAGAAACCTGGTGGTGGTAACCCCAACAGCATCGGGGAAGACCCTCTGCTACAACGTCCCGGTCCTTGACGCCATCCTGAAGCAGCCGGAGACCCGCGCCCTCTACCTCTTCCCCACCAAGGCGCTCTCTCAGGACCAACTAGCAGAGCTTCATGGCCTGGTTGAGGCGTTGGATGTAGACATAAAGACCTACACCTACGATGGCGATACCCCAGGCACCGCTCGTAGGATCATCCGCTCAGCAGGCCATATCGTGGTGACAAATCCAGACATGCTCCACGCCGGTATCCTGCCCCACCACTCAAAGTGGGTTAAGCTGTTCGAGAACCTACGGTACGTGGTGATCGACGAGCTTCACACCTACCGCGGGGTATTCGGGAGCCACCTGGGCAACCTGCTGCGCCGCCTCCAGCGGGTGTGTCGCCACTACGGCTCCGATCCCCAGTTCATCTGCTGCTCCGCCACTATAGCAAACCCGAAGGAGCTGGCCGAGCGGCTGCTGGAGGAGCCGGTGGAGCTCGTTGACCGGAGCGGGGCACCCGCGGGGGCAAGGGACGTCATCTTCTACAACCCGCCTGTGATCAACCGGCAATTGGGCATCCGGCGCAGCGCGCTCCTCGAAGCCAGGCGGATAGCCGAGCGATTCCTGGTGCCCAACGATATCCAGACCATCCTGTTCAGCCGCAGTCGCCTGTCGGTAGAGGTGCTGCTTACCTATATGAGGGAGGCGGCGCTCCGCTGCAAGAAACCGGAGTGGACGGTGCGCGGATACCGCGGAGGCTACCTTCCAAACGAGCGGCGGGCAATCGAGCGGGGTATCCGTGAAGGCAACATACGCACAGTCGTGAGCACAAACGCTTTGGAGCTGGGCATCGATATCGGAGGGCTGGAGGCCAGCGTCCTGGTTGGCTACCCCGGCACCATCGCCAGCAGTTGGCAGCAGATGGGGCGAGCCGGTCGGAGACGAGGGGAGTCGCTGGCGCTCTTTATCGCCAGTAGCGACCCCCTGGACCAGTACATCGTCGGA
The DNA here is from genome assembly GCA_050942695.1 of Chloroflexota bacterium. Taxonomy (GTDB): domain Bacteria; phylum Chloroflexota; class UBA6077; order UBA6077; family UBA6077; genus JBMNNU01. Next base: position 2,354 of record JBMNNU010000198.1, on the reverse strand, counting down.
CACCCGGATTACTTCTTCGACCAGTCGCCGGAGAGCGGGCTGGTGAACCCGGACAACCTGCTGGTGATGATGGACCATCTGAAGTGCGCCGCCTTCGAGCTTCCCTTCTGGGATGGCGAGCCGTTCGGCACCCTGCCGGTGGGGGAGATGCTGGAGTACCTGGGGGAAGAGCGGGTTCTCCACCACGCCCGCGACCGCTGGTATTGGATGTCGGAGGCCTTTCCGGCGGAGTCGGTGGGGCTGAGGGCGGCGGCCAGGGAGAACTTCGTCATCGTCGACACGACTGATCCCCAAGTGAGGGTGATCGGCGAGGTGGACCGCTTCTCCGCGCCTATGCTGATCCACGAGGAGGCGATCTACCTCCACGGCAGCGAGCAGTACCAGGTGGAGAGGCTGGACTACGAGAACAAGAAAGCCTACGTACGCCACGTGGACGTCGACTACTACACCGACGCCAACCTGGCGGTGAACCTGGCCGTCCTAGAGGAGTTCGATCAGTCGGTGGAGGGCGTCGCAACCAGGTCCCACGGCGAGGTGAACGTAACCGCCCTCGCGACGATCTTCAAAAAGATCAAGTTCGACACCCACGAGAACATCGGCTCCGGCCCCATCCATCTGCCCGAGGAGTCGATGCACACCACCGCCTACTGGCTCACTCTACTGCCTGAGGCCACTCGAGAGATGGGCAAGGATGCCCTGCAGGCCGGTTTGTTGGGGCTGGCTAATGCGCTGGGGATCGTCGCCACGGTGATGCTGATGTGCGACCGCCGCGACCTCCGAACCGCCGTGGAGGTGTCGTCGCCCCACACCGGCGCGCCCACCATCTACCTCTACGAGGCCTACCCCGGCGGCGTCGGCTTCAGCGAGAAGCTGTACCGGATGCACGGCACCTTGCTGGAGGAGGTCCAGCGCCTCATCGCCGCCTGCGATTGCGAGCGGGGTTGCCCGTCCTGCGTGGGGCCGCTGCTGGAGGTTGGCGAGGGGGCGAAGGGGGCGACGAGGAGGATATTGGATGCACTGTCTTGAAGGTGGTTGCCGAAATAAACGAATGTATCATCTGATATTTCGTTCTCGGCCGTAAACGGCCGGGCTAAGAACGGAGCGTTGGTTACCCCGGTCGTTTACGGCCGAGAATGGGATAGGTTATTCCGTGAACCGGCGTTTCAGGCCCCAAATCGTTTGATACTCGAAAAAAATGTCGGCTCATTATCATTGCATATTCTCGACCTATCGCCGTCGTCCTGTGCTGTTGGGTGAGATCAAGGATGCAGCCGAAGCGTTGGTGCGAGAAATCGCGGTCGACAAGGGATATCAGTTAATTGCGCATGCTGTAATGCCCGATCATGTTCATCTGCTGCTTACATTGGAACGAGGGGCCGTTCCCCGGGCGATGAATATGTTCAAAGGGATAATGTCAAGACGTATCTTTCTGCAGTATCCTGACCTTCGATTTGATATGCAGAGCAACCATCTCTGGTCGACTGGATACTTTGCTCGGACCGTCGATTCCTTATCTCTGGCTACTACCATTCGGTATATTTTCAATCAAGACCACCCGCAGGATGATTTATAGTCGCATTCGCAAATTCGTAAGGTTGTTAGCCCGGCCCTTTAGGGCCGTGATGATTTGGTTAGCACCATGACCGACCTCCGCTCTAAATTGCTCCGCCTGGGCTACAAACCGAAGGGCTCAACCGATACAGATGCGTCCGAACGGAACGGCTCTGGTAGTACAGTCGATGTTTCGGGCAACCACTTCGCCTTCCTCCGGACGCGCCGGTCTCCATATACGATCGATCGGGTGCTGCCCGGCGAACGTGTCTCCACCCCTTACGGCGACTGCTTCATGGTGGAGCACCACCATCCTCCAGGCCACCCCCATGGGGTTTATCGGTTGGATGAGGCGTTGGAGGTGGACCCAAAGACCTTCTCCTGGATGGCCAGGAACTCTAACATGGCGGGGTTCGACCTAAGTCGAAGCGTCTTCGTGGACCTGGAGACCACTGGGTTGGCGGGCGGCACCGGTACCTATGCCTTCCTGGTGGGGATAGGCTACTACCAGGGTGTGCGCTTTGTCGTCCGCCAGTTCTTCATGGAGGACTACGACGCCGAGGAGGCTCTCCTCCACGCCCTGGCGGAGTCTTTGGAGCCGTTCGGCAGCGTTGTCACCTTTAACGGCAAGTCCTTCGACCTCCCCCTCCTGGAGACCAGATTCCAGTTGGCGCGCCGCCCTTTTCCTCTCCAAGACCTGCCCCACCTGGACCTGCTGTATCCTGCCAGGCGGCTGTGGAAGGGCAGGCTGGAGAGCTGTGCTTTATCCTCTTTGGAGGAGTCGATCCTGGGTGTGGAGCGGG
>JBMNNU010000197.1:0-6124 GCA_050942695.1 Chloroflexota bacterium | reverse complement strand
AGTTGCCACCGCGCAATGCGACGGTGGCGGCCGAGGCAGATATCTTGGTGGTTGGAGGGGGTCCGGCGGGGATCGGCGCCGCTCTCGGTGCTGCAAAGGCAGGAGCGAATGTCGTGCTGGTCGAGAGATACGGCTTCCTGGGGGGCAACGCCACGGCTGCGCTGGTCATGCCCATCTCATCGAGTCATACCCAAACGGGCCCCCCTCTGCCTGGGAGAGTAAAAAACCTGATGCCCCAGGACCACGGGCCTGGAGAACCGGCTATAGCAGGCGCACTCGAGACGTTGGTTCAGCGGCTCGTGGCCGAGGGGGGCGCTATCGAGCCCTCAGAAGAGACCGGGTACGTAGTACCCTTCGACCCAGAAGTCTTCAAACAGGTCGCCTTCGATCTGCTCGATGAGGCGGGTGTGAGCTATCTGCTTCACGCCTTCGCGAGCGGGGTAATTGGGAACGGCCATATCGAAAGCGTCGTATTCGAAAGCAAGTCAGGGCCAGTGGTCGTCAGGGCAAAAATCGTTATCGACTGTACAGGCGACGGCGATATCGCCGCTCACGCGGGCGCCCCGTTCGAGGTCGGGAGGGAAGAAGATGGATTGGTCCAACCGATGTCGCTGCTGTTTCGTATATTCGATTTCGAGCGGACGGCGTTCGATTCGTATGCCAAAGCCCACCCGGACCAGTGGCGCGGCGACTATGGCCTTTGGGACCTCATAGCACAGGCAAAGGCGGCCGGCGAGTTGGATCTAGCCCGGGAGGACATCCTGATGTTCGGCACCCCTCATGAAGATGAAGTCACTGTAAACAGCACCCGCGTGACGCAGGTGCTGGGAACCGACGTGTGGGATCTGAGCTACGCCGAATGGCGTAGCCGGCAGCAAATGCGCCAGGTGGTAGCATTCCTAAAAAAATATGTGCCTGGGTTCGCGAATTCGTACGTTGGACAGAGCGGAGTGAGCGTGTGCGTGCGAGAGACAAGACGGATTTTAGGGCAATACAGGTTGACGGCCGAAGATGTGCTGTTTGCCCGCAAGTTTCCGGACGTGATAGCCCGAGGCACCTACCCAATAGATATCCACAATCCCACAGGCCCCGGCACAGTCTTGAAGCGACTGCCCCTGGGGGAGTCCTACGACATCCCGCTCCGCTGCCTTCTGCCGCACAAGGTGGACAACCTGTTGGTGGCTGGTCGCTGCATCTCGGGCACCCACGAGGCCCATTCATCCTACCGGGTGATGCCTATCTGTATGGCGACCGGGCAGGCCGCTGGCGTCTGCGCTGCACTTGCGACTCAAACCGGCAAAGCCCCCGCCGAGGTCCCTGCCGCGCAAGTCCAGCGGGAACTGGTGCGACAGGGCGCTAACCTCCGAGGCATCGGCAAGTAGAGTGCGTTAGTAGCGGTATATGGTCGAAGAGCTCTGGCATACACTGGATACCCGCCGGGTTTTGACTATCCTGGAGACGGGATTGGAGGGGCTCTCCGAAGATGATGCAAGGCGCCGTTTTGACAGGTACGGCCCTAACGAGTTGGCTATTAGCAGTCAAACCCATCCATTCTCGGTGTTCCTACGACAATTAAAGAGCCCCCTTATCTATCTTTTTCTCGTCGCCGCGCTGATAACCTTCCTGATTGGAGATTATGTCGATACAGGCGTGATCCTGGTGGTGATCACCCTAAATACTCTCCTCGGTTTTGTCCAGGAGTACAAGGCCGAGCAGTCACTTTCAGCCCTAGCGCAGATCTCGGTCTCCAAAGCCAGGGTGCTGAGAGACGGTATGGAACGGGAAATCGACGCTTCCCGGTTGGTGCCGGGCGATGTGGTACTCCTGGAGGAAGGAATGAGAGTGCCAGCGGACATACGTCTGTTTAGAGCCTTCGAACTGCAGGCAGACGAGGCGATTCTCACGGACGAATCGCTCCCTGCTACTAAAACTGCGGCGGAAATCCCTGATCCCGACGCCCCAATCGCCGATCGATCCAACATGGTTTTCATGGGAGCGAGCATTATGCGCGGACGTGGGGCGGGGATCGTGGTGAGCACGGGGCCGCGGACGGAGTTCGGGCAGTTATCCACGCAAGTGCGACAACTGGGCGAGGTGGAATCCCCGCTTCAGAAGCGTCTCGAGCGACTCACCCGCCAGGTATCCCTCTTCGTGTTGGCCATAACGCCTCTGATCTTTCTCCTAGGGGTGATCTCGGGAGAGAGCTTGGCGGATATTTTCCTGATATCGGTGGCGACGGCTGTGGCAGCCGTCCCTGAGGGGTTGCCTGTTGTCATCACCGTGGCTTTAGCGGTGGGGGTATCCCGGATGGCCCAGCGCAACGCCATCGTCCGAAAACTGCCCGCCGTCGAGGCCCTCGGCAGTTGCACCGTTATCTGCTCGGATAAAACCGGCACACTGACTAAGGACGAGATGACGGTGGTAAGCATTTACGCAGGGGATCGAAGCTACGAAGTCACCGGTACCGGTTATTTGCCAGAGGGGCAGATACTGTTCGAAGGGCGTAGTATCGTACTAAGCGAACACCCGGAACTAGAGCTTGCCCTCCGAATAGGAATGCTCTGCAACGAGTCCTCGCTCTATCAGGAGGATGACCGCTACCTACCTGACGGAGATCCCACCGAGGTGGCACTCATCGTATCGGCCATGAAGGGAGGGCTCAACGAAGAGCGAGAGAAGAGAGATTATCCCCTACTGGACGAAATCCCTTTCGAAACTGACCAGCAATATATGGCCACTCTCCACGATTATCGGGGTGGGCGGGTAGTTTTCGTTAAGGGCGCTCCCGAGCGGGTCGTGGAGATGTGCGACTCCACGCTACTCGGGGAAGCGATAGCCCTGTCTTCAATCGATCGTGATTCCCTGCTGCAGGAAAGCCAGACTATAGCTGCTCAAGGGCTGCGGGTGTTAGCCATGGCTTATAAAATTCTGGCACCAGGTACTTCGGAGTTGGATCACTCAGAGGTAGAAAGGGGTCTGACCTTTGTCGGCATCCAAGGGATGATCGATCCACCCCGCCCGGAGGCTATAGATGCGATCGCCAACTGTGAGCGCGCAGGTATCCGGGTGATCATGGTTACCGGCGACCATAAGGTGACGGCTGAAACTGTCGCGCGAGAGACGGGAATAACGCAGGGCACGACCGCCCAAATAGTCGAAGGGCGGGAGTTGGAGGAGTTGGACGATGATGAACTGCTCGAACTGGTCGGGCGAGTAGCAGTGTTCGCACGAGCGGACCAAAGCCACAAGCTGCGCATCGTCCAGCAACTGCGGCGCCGGGGAGAGGTGGTAGCCGTTACCGGGAACGGGGTGAGTGATGCACCGGCACTCAAGCAGGCTGATATCGGTGTTGCAATGGGAATCTCAGGCACCGACGTGGCCAGGGAGTCGGCGGACATGGTGCTGGCTGATGATAACTTCGCCACCATTTACGCATCTGTCGTGGAGGGTCGAGTCATCTTCGACAACGTCCGCAAGGTGATAGCCTTCCTCATCCCAATCAATGTTGGGCTGGTCCCCATTGTCATCGCCGGTATCGCGGCTCAACTGCCCCTTCCTTTACTCCCCGCTCAGGTCATCTGGATCAATCTGGTGGCGGGTGGCCTGCAGGATATCGGCATCGCCTTCGAGCCAGCAGAGGAGGATGTGGGGCGCCGACCGCCGCGCAACCCTCGAGAAGGGCTGCTTACCCGGCAGATGATCGAGAGGATGGCGGTTGCCAGCTCGATCCTGCTCGCCGGTACCCTGGGCATGTTCGTATGGCAGCTTCGCTCTGGCGCTACGCTAGAGTATGCTCGCACGGCGGCGATGACCACGATGGTGCTATTCCAAACCTTTTACTTGCTGAACAGCCGTTCTCTAAGCCGGCCAGCCCTCGGGATGAGCCCTCTCTCGAACCGCCTCCTCCTGGCGTCAATCGCTCTCGCCCTCGGACTCCACATCATCGCCCTCTACTGGCCTCCTCTGCAAATGGTCCTCCGGATAGAACCATTAAACATGGATACCTGGCTTGTGATGGTGGCTATGGGGACATCGCTCTTCGCTGCGGTCGAGGTCCACAAAGCCCTACACCAACGCGGGATAGACAATTGAAGGTGGCTCCAGGGCATCCCGAATATTCCTTGGAACAATCCATGCCCTCCCAATTGGACTTTATCCTTTTTTATAAGCAGGAGGGTTCGCAATGAAATTGCTGGTCGGATATGATGGCTCTGACCCAGCAAGGGAAGCTGCGCACACGGCCGCTCACCTTGCCAGGCGATTAGGTGCAAGCGTCGTGATCTTTACTGTTGGTAAGATCCCAGCCTGGGTTGAAGGAGTGAGTGGTGTATTCATCCCAGTCATCGATGAATCGGACTTCGTACCTATCGCCACAGAGGGTGCGCAAATTGTGCGGGCGATCGGAGTCGAAGTAGATACTCGAGTGGCCATGGGCGAGCCTGCAGATAGGATCATTGACCTTGCAGGTCGTGAGGAATTCGACCTGGTGATCGTGGGACACCGCGGTCTCGGTGGCGTCAGAGGCCTGGTCCTGGGGAGCATCGCTAAGAGAGTGGCTGAGGCAGCGCCATGCCCCGTGCTGGTGGTGAGAGGCCCCGCACCCGATACTATTGAGAGGATTCTCGTGGGAATTGATGGCTCTCAACACTCTCTAAAGGCTCTTTCAGCAGCGATCGAACTTGCGAAGCCCTTCGAAGCTAAGATCACACTCATCTACGTGCTCGACTCAACGGTAATAGCCGCTGTTCGAAGTGGACCTGCAATGCGAGAGTTGAGGCTCTCCATGGCAAATGCAGGGTTAGAGGCCTTGCGGGAGGCGTCCCAGAGGTGCCAACAGGCAGGGGTTAACTGCGACACGGTACAGACCGAGGGACGCCCTGCTTCGGTGATTAGCCGCCGAGCGAAAGAGGGGGATTACGATCTGGTAGCCATTGGGCGCCGCGGAATCAGCGGACTCGCTCGATTTGCCCTTGGCGGCGTTAGCGACGCGGTTCTTAGGAGCGTTAATCGCCCGGTATTAGTTGCTGGTGAGCAGGCAAAATAACGAATGATTCGGCGGCTTTTTTGTTGAGAAGGGCTTGCCATATTTTCGGAACTATCGCAAAATTCCCCCGTGGCTATTGATCAGATAATCCAGCAATTCAACTGGGTGGATTGGCTTATCCTGCTGATTCTCCTGGGGTACATATTGGCAGGCATCAACCGAGGGTTCCTGGCAGGAGCGATGGATCTATTGGGCATGGTAATATCGCTGGGAGCTGCCATCCTGGGTTACCGCCAATTAGCTGCCTGGATACTACAGGCAGCCGAGATCCCTAGAGCGGTTGCGTTTCTCGGGGCTTTCCTCGCCCTTGTGATCTTGACGCAAGCGCTTTACTCAACCATCCTCAACCTGGTGTTTCGGGCCACCAGGCCGATCCAGATCCTTCTGGGCCCTCTAGTCTTGATTGACAAGACACTGGGGTCGATTCCGGGAGCCATCAAAGGGCTGATCTTTACAACGCTGATACTCCTTCCCTTCGCTCTCTTCCCACTGGTCCCCCAGATCTCGGCTGCTATGGAGAGGTCAAATCTGGGGAGTCGGCTCGTGGTAACCGCAGTAGAGGCCGCACCGAGATTAGAAGCCCTATTGGGCCAGGAGTTGAACGAGGGCCTCTCCTTCCTTACGCCGCCCCAAACAGAAGAGGGGATGCATATCAACTTCGGCGTCCTTGGCCAGCTTCGACCGGATCCAGAGGCGGAGGAGAAAATGCTTGAGCTGGTGAACCAGGAGAGGCAAAAGGCCGGGCTGAAACCGCTCCAGATGGACGAGAAGCTCAGGCAGGTAGCCCGAGAGCACAGTCGAGAGATGTTTAATTTGGGCTATTTTGCCCATCAATCGCCGGTGACGGGCTCACCTTTTGACCGGATGAAAAGGGCGAACATCCCCTTCGGGGTGGCCGGTGAGAATCTGGCTTATGCTCCCAACGTCCAGATTGCACACGAAGGGCTGATGAACAGCCCCGGGCACAGGGCAAACATCCTGCGTGGCGAGTTCAGTCGTGTCGGTATAGGGGTGATCAAAAGCGACTTCAGGGGAAGCATGTTCAGCCAGGAGTTCACGAACTAGAGGCAATATATCGTT
>JBMNNU010000196.1:0-6208 GCA_050942695.1 Chloroflexota bacterium | reverse complement strand
TACACCGCCTCTCCATCATCGGTCACAAGGTAGTGCCGGTCGCCATTTACGTCAACATACAGCTTCATCGGTGACCCCCTCAAATCCCTTAGGCAGATGGTCCGCCGGATAGGTGTAAGTCGTTAATAATATACGCTTTTATTAGCTCATGGATTGCCATCTCAACAGCGGCTTCGTCCCTAGCGTGTACCTCGGCGAGCAGGTCGCCTTTCATCACATCGCTACCCGCCTTTGCTCTAAGCACCACTCCTACCAGTGGATCGATCTTATCTCCTTTTCTGGCTCTCCCCGCGCCCAATAATAGAGCGGCGCGAGCTACTCCCAACGCGTCAACCTTGGATACGCGTCCGCTTTTCGGCGATATGACTGGTATCACTTTGGGAGCCCGCCCTAAAGCGGAGGGTGACTCCAGAACTCGCCTGTCTCCCCCCTGAGTTGCCACCCACCTTCCAAACCACTTCAGAGCATTGCCCGAAGATAGTTCTAACAGTGCTTTGGTTTTGCCGGTTTCAGGTGTATCGGCCAACCCCATCAGCCATAACATTTCTCCGACCAGTTTCGTGGAAACCTCCACGAGATCGGGTGGTCCCTGCCCCTGCAGGGTTTCAATGGCCTCAGCCACCTCCAGTGTATTTCCAACAGCCAGACCCAACGGTTCATCCATAGGGGACAGAAGGGCGCTGACTCTCTTTCCGACGGCGGTGCCTATCTCCACCATCATGCCGGCCAGCTTTTCCGCTTCCTCCCTCGTCTTCATAAAAGCGCCTGAGCCTACCTTAACATCAAGTACTATACCGTTGGTGCCAACAGCTAATTTCTTGCTCATGATGCTGCTGGCTATCAAGGGAATGCTCTCCACGGTCCCAGTGACATCCCGGAGGGCGTATATCTTTTTATCAGCGGGCACCAGATCGGGCGTCTGTCCGGATACTACAATCCCCAACTCCCTCAACTGCTGCAGGAATTGAGCCGCTGTTAAATCTACTTTGTACCCTGGGATTGCTTCAAGTTTGTCCAGAGTCCCTCCCGTGAAGCCTAACCCCCGGCCGGACATCTTGCCGACGGCCATTCCGCAGGCCCGCGCGAGAGGGGCTACCACGAGAGTTGTCTTGTCGCCTACACCGCCTGTGCTATGCTTATCTACTACCGGCCATGGGATCTCAGATAGCTCTAGCTTTGCCCCAGAATTGACCATCGCCATCGTCAAAAATACGGTTTCGCGGAGGCTCATGCCCCGACAGCAGATTGCCATCAACCAAGCCGACAATTGATAATCTGGGATCTCGCCGCTGGTATAGCCAAAAACCATCTGCTCGATCTCTTCTTTCGCGAGCTCATGGCCTGTTCGTTTCCTATCGATTATGTCAACAACCCTCAATATTCACAACCCCCCACGCGCCCTTCGTCCAGGTAAGCCACACCAGCCACAGATCCTTTGCTCAGGAGCACTCGGGGCACCCGGTAGCCGAGAGATGTGATCACCTCGTAGCTGATGGTGCCCGACCTTTCAGCGAACTCATCGCAACTAATGCACTCATTTCCTTGACGTCCGATGACCACTACGGGGTCTCCTACCCGAACCAGCCCGCATGCGCTGATATCTACCACGCACTGATCCATACTAACTCGCCCGATCAGACGAGCCCTTTGCCCATTTACCAGAACGAAGCCTCGATTCGAGTGGCTCCTAGGCAACCCATCTGCATAACCAACGGGCACTAGAGCAGCGGTTATAGCCTTCGATGCGATAAATGTACGCCCATAACCTACGCTTTGGCCAGGTTTAAGGTTAAAAATCCTGGCAATACGGCTCCGCATGGAGAGAGCCGGGACCAGCGAAAGCTTGCCTGCCAGATGTTGTGCCGGATAGAGACCGTACAGGGACAGCCCAAGCCTTACCATATTCAAATGGCTGTTGGAGACGCCGAGGGTGCCGCCGCTGGCAGCGATGTGCACCAGGGGAAAGGACAGGCCCTCTCGCTCCAACGCTTCCCGCGCTTTTTGGAACTCATCCATCTGAGAAGCTGCATAGGTGTCGTCTTCGTCGTCGGCAGTAGCAAAATGGGAATAAAGGGCCTCGAGTTGCAAACCGGGAAGCCTGGAAACCAGCAGCGCTAGCGCACGGGCTTTTTCGAACGGAACACCGTAGCGGCCTAGGCCTGTGTCTATTTTGATGTGGACTGGTACCTTTCGCCCGGCTACTGTTGCGGCTTCAGATAGCGCCTCGGCGATCTCATCGCTTACAACTGTAGCTGTTAGGTCTCGGGCTATAACCGTCGGGATTTCAGCTTTCGTCACCGGCCCCAGTATCAGGATCCTGGCGCTCACATTTGCGTTCCTCAACTGTACGCCTTCACGAACCCGGCTGACCCCCAACCAGGTGGCGCCGGCTTCCAGTGCCGCCCTGGCGACAGGAACCATTCCGTGGCCGTAGGCCTGCGATTTCACCACAGCCATAACCTGACAATTTGGGCCCAAGAACCCTCGGACCGCCTGTACGTTATGTCGAATAGCATCCAGATCTACTTCGATCCAGCAGGGCCATTGTTTTCTAATAGCATCTAGCTGTGACGAAAACTGTTCACTTTCCATTAACTCCTGCCTCCCAACCATGTTCCCCCATTATAAGCCAAGATTCCTTCACTTTGGGCAGAAAAGGTGCCTGGACTTTATTCTTGCTCTCCTTGCTGCTGGTCGCACCCTTAGGTAGAATTGATGTAGGGATTATCGATTCCCAAAAGCACTGCTCGGAAAGTGCGCCCATTTCGGGAATAGGAGATGATGATGAAGGCAGTAGTCATGGCTGGAGGGGAGGGCTCCCGTTTACGCCCACTCACTTTGGGACGCCCAAAGCCGATGGTTCCTATCGCCACCAAGCCGGTGATGCAGCATAACCTCGATCTTCTCAAGAGATATGGGATTACTGAAGTAGTAGTGACCGTACAGTATCTGGCTTCAGCGATTCAGGATTACTTTGGTGATGGCAGCCAATTGGGAATGAAGATCGTTTACTCGGTGGAAGAGTCTCCACTGGGCACGGCAGGTAGCGTCAAACTCGCTCAGAAGCATCTCACCGATACATTCATCATCATCAGCGCTGACGCACTGACCGACTTCGATCTATCTCAGATCATCAGCTTCCACAAAGAGAAGCAGGCCTTAGCTACTCTAACCCTCTACAGGGTGCCCAACCCTCTCGAGTATGGGGTTATTATCACCAGGGAGGACGGAGAGATCGTCCAGTTCCTGGAGAAGCCCAGTTGGGGCGAGGTGTTCAGCGATACGGTAAACACCGGCATATATATTGTGGAGCCGGAAATCCTGGACTACTTCGAACCTAACAAGGTGTTCGACTTCAGCCAGGACCTGTTCCCCATGATGCTCAAGAAGGGAGACCCACTGTACGGGTTTATTGCGCCCGGCTACTGGTGTGATGTGGGGAATCTGCAGGAGTACTTGCGGGCTAACGCCGACCTACTGACCGGTAAAGTTGGTATTCCGCTGCCCGGCAAACACATGGGAGGCGGGATATGGGTAGACGAGGGGGCAGAGATATCCCCCGACGCCCAACTGTACGGCCCCGTCTGCATAGGCCGTGAAGCCAAGATCAAGAATGGGGCTGTGGTACATGGCCCCAGCGTTATCGGCGAATATTCTGTCGTTGACAGCCGCAGCCACGTGGTGCGCAGCATCGTTTGGAACAACAGCTACCTCGGCGAACGGGTCGAACTCCACGGCGCCATCGTCGGCAAGCAGTGCCACGTCCAGAGCAAAGCGGTCATCTTTGAAGGGGCTGTAATAGGCGATAACACGGTTGTAAGGGATGGGGCTATCATCCAACCCAACGTCAAGATCTGGCCTAACAAGGAGATCGAAACCGGCGCCACGGTTGCGACCAGCATCATCTGGGGTGCTCAGGGGCGAAGGGTGTTATTTGGCCGGTATGGCGTCACCGGTCTGGTGAATATCGACCTGACACCGGAGTTCACGGCTAAGCTGGGCGCAGCTTACGGCGCAACCTTGCCAAAGGGGGCGGTGGTCACGGTCAATCGAGACCCCAATCGCACACCCAGAATGATAAAAAGGGCCATTATCTCGGGGTTACCTTCAGCCGGCGTCAATGTGGCCGACCTTGCATCTGTACCCATCCCTGTAGCCCGTTACATCACCCGTAACTCTGAAGCTCTCGGAGGCATCGACGTCCGGCTTTCGCCATTCGATAGCCGTGTGGTCGATATCAAGTTCTTCGACCAAAACGGTATGGATATCGGCAGAGTAACTGAGCGAAAGATAGAGAACACCTTCTTCAGGGAAGACTTCAGAAGAGTCTACCTGGATGAGATCGGATTGATCTACTACGAGCCCAGGGTACCCGAGAGCTACACCGACGGCTTTGTCCAGGCGCTGGAAAAAACCGGGTTACCAGACCCTACCGAGGACTTTAACCTGGTGATCGACTATGCCAACTCCATCTCGTCGGCGATCCTTTCGCCGATCCTCCGCAAAGGTGGCCCCAGAATGGTTGCCCTCAACGCATCGGTGGAGGACATTCGATCGGGCTCGTCTCCCGTAGACCACGAACTGGCGCTGGGACAATGTGCATCAATATCGTCCGCCCTGCGCGCAACGATGGGCGTCCGCATCGACCCAGGAGGAGAGAAGGTCTGGCTGGTGACCAGCAGAGGGCAGGTGCTGCCGAATATGACAGCACTACTGGCAATGGCCGACCTGATATTCAGGGTGAAACCTGGCGCAACTGTAGCTGTGCCGGTGTCTGCCACAAGGCTGGTCGATGAACTGGCAGCCAAACATGGCGGGAAGGTGATCAGGACCAGGGTAAACCCTCACTCTATGATGGAGATAGCGGCAAAAGAGCAGGTGGATATGGTCGGCGACGGTGCTGGCGGTTTCATATTCCCAATCTTCCATCCGGGCTTCGATGGTATGTTCGCCATAGCCAACATCATGGGGCTCCTCACGGCGGCCAACGCTACGCTAAGCGACGTTGTCGGCTCACTGCCTCCGTACTATATGTCCAGCACCAAGGTGTCCTGCCCCTGGGAGCGTAAGGGTAGGATAATGCGGATCCTTCACGAGCAATACAGGGACGGCCAGTCGAAGCAGATAGATGGGGTCCGGATCGACCTGGGCGACGAGTGGGTGTTGGTGCTCCCAGACCCCGACCGGCCGATCTTCCACGTAATTGCCGAATCAACATCAGCCGAACAAGCCCGTGTGCTCCAGGACAAATACGCCGCGTTGATCAGCGGACTGCAAGACTGAGATATAATGAGCTATCAGCGATCAGCTTTCAGCCATCAGCTTATTATTGTTATAAGCGAAAAGCTGACTGCTGAGAGCTGATAGCTAAATGTTGATTGCTAAAAAGAAGAGGATGATATGTCCGAACAGGAGTCCTTTGTCGAGGAGTTAGTCGACAAGAGCGAGGATTACTCGCGTTGGTATACGCAGGTAATCCTCAAAGCCCAACTGGCCGACTACGCACCAGTGCGCGGCTGCATGGTCATCCGCCCCTACGGATACGCCCTGTGGGAGAACATGCAGAGGCTTCTGGACGCCCGATTTAAAGCAACCGGGCACGAGAACGCCTACTTCCCACTGTTGATACCAGAGAGCTATCTGGCTCGGGAAGCTGAACATGTTGAGGGGTTCGCCCCAGAGGTAGCGTGGGTTACTCAGGGTGGCAGCGAGAAGCTGGAGGAGCGCTTAGCGATTCGCCCTACATCCGAGGCTATCATCGGAAAGATGTACTCAAAGTGGATCAATTCCTGGAGGGATCTGCCGGTCCTGATCAACCAGTGGTGCAACGTGCTCCGCTGGGAGAAGGTAACGAGGCTGTTTCTCCGCACGACTGAGTTCCTCTGGCAGGAGGGGCACACAGTCCACCGGACAGAAGAGGAGGCCGAGGAGGAGACGCTTCGGATGCTGAACGTCTACCGCGCCTTTGCTGAGGAAGACCTGGCGGTGCCGGTGATATACGGCCAAAAAACCGAGTCCGAGAAGTTCAAGGGGGCGATCAAGACCTACTCCATCGAAGCAATGATGGGAGATGGCAAGGCACTGCAAGCCGGTACATCCCACAATCTGGGGCAAAATTTCGCCAAAGCGTTCGATATCACCTTCCAAGATATGGATGGTCAGCGGAAGTACGCCTGGCAAACCAGTTGGGGGGTTTCCACCAGGTTAA
>JBMNNU010000195.1:0-6215 GCA_050942695.1 Chloroflexota bacterium | reverse complement strand
CTAACGGCGGCTTCGGCAGATGCCAGGTCGGTGGCCGTCGGGTTCTTCAACTGCTCTAGCTTGGCGACCGCGCTGTCGTAGTTGTTCTGCGCAGAGTCTAGTTTGGCCTGGGCTTCCTGCAGATCCTCGGGTGACGGGTTCAGCAGCTTGTTCAGATCCTGGAGCTTCGCCTCGTAGTTTGCCTTGGCGGACTCGTAGTTCTGCTGAGCTGCTGTGACGCTGGTGAAGCCCGACTCGCCCAGGTTGTCACCTTTGGCCATCTCATATCTATCGAGAGCTGTCGTCATAGCCTGCTTTGCTGAGTTGACTGCGGACTGAGCTGCCGCGAGCGCGGACTGCGTCGGATTCTTGAGCTCGTCGAGGGCGGTCTGCGCGCTCTTGAGAGAAGCCCTCGCGGTCTCGACCGCCGCCTGTGCGGATGCCAGGTCGGAGGCCGTTGGGTTCTTCAGCTTCTCCAGCTTGTCCTCGGCGGCCATCAAGGCTGCCTTGGCCTGGTCGTATTCGCTCAATAGAGTTTGCTCGTTGAGCGAGACCCCGGCCTTGGCCTGTTCCAGCTTGACCTGCGCAACCGCGAGGTTGGCCTTGGCCTGGTCTACGGAAGCCCTAGCGGATTGAATTTCGGTCTCGGTTGGGCCGGCGACGAGCTCATTGTACCTGGCCAGTGCAGACTCGTAAGATGCCTTGGCCGCTTCCTTTTCTTCGGGTGTAGCTCCATCTTTCAACTGCTGCAGCTTGATCTGGGAAACCCGCAGATTAGTTTCGGCGGTCTGTACTTTCAGCTTCAAGGTGGAGTCATCTTGCTTGGCCAACTGCTGCCCGGCTTTGACCGCATCGCCGACGGCCACATTCAGTTCCATCAGTTTGCCGGTGGTCGGAAAGCTCAGCTTGGCCTGGCGGGTTGCCACTATGCTCCCCGTGGCGCTCAATGTGGATACAAGGGGGCCTATTCGAGCCGGAACGGTTTGAATCGAGGGCGTTGCTGCGGAGGGCGCAAAAAGCCGTTGATAACCGTTGTATCCGATGATCGTTATCAGGAAAACAGCGGCCAGCAGTAGGACGAACTGCTTTCGTGAAGGCTTGGATAATTTAGGACGAATGAGTAGCGGAGGTTTGCGAAGGGGGAACTTGACCTTCATAATCAGTCTACACCTACGTTCGAAATCATCTGACAGTATCCAACTACTATGCTAAGGAAGTGTTGGTAGGGAGTTAAATAGCTGTTAAATCAAATTGTTAAGAGGCTAACTCAGTGCCCCGCCGCCTCGAGCGCTGTATCGAGGCGGGATGCATATTGTAGATTATTTGGTTATTGCTCGTAGCGCAAGTCGTTTTATTCGGATTGAATCGAATTTGTACTGAATTGGCCATCTTTCGAGAATGGTACAACTGCTGCAAGAGGTACGCATCGACCTGAAAACGGTTTTAACTACAACTTTCGTCTTATATTAACAGTTGTACGGGTGCCAGGGAGAGGAACATGGCTGATTCGACAATAGGGCCGAGTAAAGACGAGGGGCGAGAGGCGCCTCAAAACGGTGATGGAGATTGGCAGGAGAAGGCTAAGGCCTTTGGTCGCGCGAGGATAAGGCTTTACGCTGCGCGGACGGCTGCCCTGTTCATCTTCCTATTTGCGCTGTGGTATTCCGGGGTATCGGGGTGGCTGGATAACGCTTTGTCGGATATCGCTCCCCAACGCTGGCTGCACATTTTGCTGTTCCTGCTGCTTTATCAGGTCATTGTTGCCCTGATATTCCTTCCTTTCTCATACTACGGAGGCTTCGTTCTCCAGCACCGCTTCGGGCTGTCTCGCCAAACTGCGTCGGACTGGCTTATCGATTGGGTAAAGGGGGCTGTTATTGGGGCAGTCTTCTTCGTTGCTGGCTTCGAAGTCTTCTATCTGTCCATCGAACTGTTTCCCGGCCAGTGGTGGTGGATCCTGGCCGCAGGGCTAAGCCTGATGGCTCTGTTTCTCACTTACGTGGGGCCGGTGTTGCTGCTACCGATCTTTTACAAATGCTCACCCCTAGAAGACCAGGAGCTAGTGGATCGAATCGAGGTTCTAGCCGGCAGGGCGGGTGCTCGTATCTCGAGGGTGTGCTCGATAAATATGAGCAAGCGCACCACTGCTGCCAATGCCGCACTCACCGGTATCGGACGGACCAGGCAGGTGCTGCTGGGTGATACCATGCTGCAGCAGTTCTCGCTTGACGAGGTGGAGACTGTGGTCGCCCACGAGTTAGGGCACCACGTCCATGGCGATATCTGGAAAGGGCTGGGAGTCCAGGTAGCGGGAATATGGGTGGGCCTCTTCCTGCTTCAGTGGGCTGTGCGACCCGCCTTCCTGGGTTATGGGTTGGGAGATATCTCGGACCTGCGCAACCTGCCGTTGCTCCTCCTGCTGGCGGAGCTCGCCGGATTGCTACTCATGCCCGCCTTCAATGCCCTATCTCGCAGATACGAGGCAGAAGCCGACCGCTTTGCAGCCAGGATCAGCAACGCCCCCGATGCGTACGCTTCCGCGCTCTACAGGCTGGCCAAGCAGAACTTGGCTGAGCTATGGCCTCCACGTTGGGTTGAGGTGTTGTTGTATACCCATCCTGCCATCGGGAGGCGGATAGCTGCAGTCGGTGGGGCCGGGGGACAGGGGGACGGGAGGGCTAGGGGAGGGTCGGGGTGAGGGTTCAATATTCGCATTGACTGCAGGGGCAGCCTGGGCTAGTATCGTTACTGAGAGGTAGGTAGCATGGATAGCGAGCCCAGCCGTTTTGCTCAACTCCTTTACGGCCTTCTTCCCGTAGTAATCACCGTGGCGGTTATCCTGGTTCTGGTGGTGATAGGGGGTAAGGCCGTGCAGGGCTATGAGATGCGACAGGAGGCTCGGGTAGTAGAGCAGCGGATTGAGCAGCTTAGAAAGCAAAACCGCCAATTGGTAAATGAGCTCGATTACTACCGGAGCGACGAGTACATCGAAAAGGTGGCGAGAGAGGAGTTAGGGTTGATCCGGGAAGGAGAGGTAGCCGTAGCTATGCTTCTGCCCGAAAAGCAGCGTGCCTCGTCGCTTCAGCCGACGCCAACCCCTACCCCGATAGCTACCCCCTCTGCCGGCCCAATTCCCAACTGGCAGAAGTGGCTCTCGGTCTTCGTCGATCAGGAATGAGAAGGGCGCAGTAGTTAGTGGAAAGAGACACCGAGGCGCTGGTTGACCGTGTGCTCACCTTCGTGGAGGCCAGGGACGTGCTTCTGCCGGGAGCCGTAGTAGTGGCGGTATCCGGCGGCCAGGATTCGGTCTGCATGCTGGATATCCTGAACCGGCTTCGAGAAAGGCTGCGTATCGAACTGCATGTAGCCCATCTGGACCACATGTTCAGGGGCGCTCAATCCGCCGCTGAAGCGGAGTACGTGAGGGAATTGGCTCACCGTATGAACCTCTCGGCCTCGATTGGGGCTATCGACGTCACGTCATTCCGGGCAAGGCACCGTCTGTCCAAACAGGTTGCAGCCAGATACGCTCGACTCCAATTCCTATCGGGCGTGGCGGGACAGCTTCACGCCCGACAGATCGCCGTTGGGCATACCGCCGACGATGCCGTGGAGACCTTCCTGTTGAACCTGGTGAGGGGAGCCGGATTGACCGGTTTGGGGGGGATGTCTCCAACCAGGGATCTGGAGCGCGGGCAGTTGGGCCCCATGCTGGAAGACGGAGACTGGAAGACCGAGCCAATACCCCCTCCCTCCGAGCGATTGCCATCCATAGCCAGGCCGATATTGGAGCTCTTTCGCGACGATACAGAGGCGTACTGTCGCGCAAGGGGGCTGGCTTTCCGAAGGGATCCCTCAAACCTGGACATGGCTTACCGGCGCAACTGGGTGAGAATGGAGCTGCTGCCCTGTTTGGAGCGAGGCGTTCCCGGCGTAAAGGATCGGCTGCGGAACGCGGCCGACCTCTTGGCGGATGACCGCGCAATAGTGGCCGGTGTAGTCGATGAACGATGGAATGAGATGGCTAAGCAGGGTATAGGCCGGGTGGAGTTCGACCTAGCAGGCTGGAGCTGTTTAACCCCAGCAATCGGGCGGCACCTCTTGCGCAAGTCCATTGAAACCCTGACTGGCAGTCTGGAAGGGTATGGAAGAGCCCACATCGACGAGGCCGAGACTGTGATCCGCCGAGGCAAGGTGGGCGCAAGGGTCGATCTGCCGGCCGGCCTTATCCTGGAGAAAGGGTACGACTCCTTTTGGCTGTCGACCGCAGCAGCATCACTTCCGGAGGGGGCTGTTGCTCCGGCAACCCCCGTTCATCTCACGGTGCCAGGCAGCGTGCCCTTACAGGAAGGTGTTCTGGAGGCACGCCTGATAGATGCGGAGGACGGGGATTGGAGCCAGTATTGCTCGGGCAGCCGGTGGGAGGCCTGTATCGATGCAGATAAGGTGAGATTCCCGCTGATAGTGCGCCGCCGCGAGGCAGGAGACCGCTTCGTGCCCTTGGGGATGGACAGGGCGAAAAAGCTGCACGACTTCTTGATAGACGAGAAAGTCCCGAGGCGGGAGAGAGATCGACTTCCATTGATAGCTACCCGGGATGGTATAGTATGGGTCGTTGGATACCGGATGGACGACCGCTTCAAGGTGACGTTGAACACGAAGCGGATACTCAAGCTCAGTTATAAACCAGTCCTGGGTCCTGAGTCCTGAGTCCTGGTCTCAGCACTTAGGACGCAGGACTAATAAAAAAAATGGAAAAGTTGAATGGATAAAAACATTGAAAGGGTATTGATTACCGAGGAAGAGATCCAGAAGCGGGTCCGGCAATTGGGGGAGCAGCTTGCTCAGGAGTATACAGGGAGGAATCTCCTGCTGTTGGGGGTCCTAAAGGGGGCTGTGGTCTTTATGGTGGACCTGGCAAGAGCTATCGACCTGCCTCTTCAGATGGACTTCATGGCTGTATCCAGCTACGGCGCCAGCACCCAGAGCAGTGGGGTGGTGCGTATCCTGAAGGACCTGGATTCCGCTGTGGATGGACGCGATATCCTTGTGGTGGAAGACATCATCGATACCGGATTGACGCTTCGTTACATACTGGAGAACCTCTCGATGAGGAATCCGGCGAGCGTCAAAGTGTGTGCGCTCCTGGTCAAAGAGAAATCCAGACCCGAAGGTATTGATCCCGATTACGTCGGTTTTTATATTCCAGATGAGTTCGTGGTGGGATACGGGCTGGACTATGCGGAAATTTACAGGAATCTCCCTTACATAGGCATCTTAAGAAAGCAAAGTACTATGGGTGATTAGCAGTAATCGGAAGCCAACGATACTCGTTGGTAGTTGCTTATTACTTATCGCTCAATTAATGGTATAATCTGTATAAATCTGAGATTCTGCCCGCACAGTTGCTGAGGCCGGACAAATTTTATTAGAAAGTGGCCACTGTCGGTTGTGGACTGGGGCGGAGGAGCTTAGTGGAAACCAAATGGCTACGTAACAGTTTCGTATACCTCATCATCCTGGTTGCTGTGATCGCCCTGTTTGTCACCATGTTCCCGCCATCTGAGCGAGAGCCCGCTTACGTTCCGCTCAGCGATGTGGTGACCGCAGTAGAAAATGGCAAGGTTAGCCATATCGCAGTCACCGAGGACAAGTTGACGGTGGAGTTCACCGATCGCCCGAAAGCGACATCGCGAAAGGAGCGTAACGCCAGCATCTACGAGGTGTTGTCGGACGGTGGGGCCTCCAAGGAGAGGATTCAGGCAACAAAAATCGAAATCAAGGAACCACCTCAGATGGGGAATGTGCTGGGGTTGCTAGCCAACTTCCTGCCGCTCATCTTCTTTGGTGCGATCCTGTTGTTCATGATGCGCCAGGCCCAGGGCAGCAATAACCAGGCGCTCTCCTTCGGCAAGAGCAGGGCGCGGATGATTGTAGGCAATAAACCCACAATCACGTTCAGCGATGTGGCCGGAGTCGAAGAGGCCAAGGTTGAGCTGGCTGAAGTCGTAGAGTTTTTGAAGTATCCGGAGAAGTTCGCGGCTCTCGGGGCAAAGATACCCAAGGGGGTGCTGTTGGTGGGACCCCCAGGGACCGGTAAGACGCTCCTATCGAGGGCGGTTGCCGGGGAGGCTGGAGTGCCATTCTTCAGCATCAGCGGCTCCGAGTTCGTCGAGATGTTCGTCGGTGTTGGCGCATCCAGGGTCCGTGACCTGTTCGACCAGGCCAAGCGCAAC
>JBMNNU010000194.1:0-6232 GCA_050942695.1 Chloroflexota bacterium | reverse complement strand
TTCACTACAGCTCCCTTAGGGGCTAGATTCCCGACCAGGATTGCGATACCACCCTCGTTCCTATAGGGCTCCTCCAGCGGTCGGATGACATCTCGATTCGAGACGGTTGCCTTCTCCAGGTTCTCTCCGACTGTCTTCCCTGTTGCGGTGAGCACTCCCTTGTGGATCATCCCCTTCCGATCCAACTCTTTCATCACAGCTTGTATCCCACCTGCTTCGTCTAGGTCTACTATGAAGTGCTTGCCAGCAGGGGTTAGAGAGCAGATGTAGGGGGTCTTCTGGCTAATGGTGTCGAAGCTCTTAAGCTCCAGGTCCACACCAGCTTCGTAGGCAATGGCCGGCAGGTGCAGCACAGTGTTGGTAGATCCGCCTAGCGCCATATCGACTGTGACAGCGTTTTCGAACGCCTCACGCGTCATGATGTCTCGCGGCTTAATATCTTTCTCCAGAAGCTCCATGATTTTCGCACCTGCGCGCTTGGCCAGCCGCAGACGCCCGGCATCGACCGCCGGTATCGTTCCGTTGCCGGGAAGGGCAAGCCCTAGCACCTCCGCCATGCAGTTCATCGTGTTGGCTGTGAACATACCAGCGCAGGATCCGCAGCCCGGACACCCCAACTCCTCGATTCCAGCCATCTCCTCAGCGGTCGCTTTCCCAGCGATGTACTGGCCGGTGAGCTCGAAGAGCTTGAATACATCGAGTCTCTCGCCTTTGACCTTTCCCGGAAGCATCGGCCCGCCGCTCACAACAATCGAAGGAATATTCAGCCGAGCAGCAGCCATCAACATGCCGGGGGTTATCTTGTCGCAGTTGGTGATGAGCACGAGGGCGTCGAATTGGTGGCCGATGGCCATCGCTTCTATCGAGTCGGCGATCAGTTCACGGCTGGCTAGGGAATACTTCATCCCTTCATGCCCCATTACGATACCATCGCAGACACCGATAGCCGGAAACTCGACAGGAGTCCCTCCGGCAGAGCGAATGCCATCTTTAACAGCCCTCGTTATGGAGTCCAGGTGGAAATGGCCGGGGATAATTTCGTTTTGAGAGTTAACCACCCCGATGAGTGGGCGCTCCAGCTCCTCAGGTGTGTATCCCATAGCGTAAAACAGTGCACGGTGTGCAGCTCTGGCTGGCCCTTTCTTGACTTCGTCGCTTCTCACAGGTGGTGCATCCCCCTTATCTCTTCAACTTCGTCGTGACTATCAAACGGTGAGTATACTCTCTCTCGGATTGGATCCACTCTCCCGCACAGGTTATTAAGGTCGCTGTGGCATCCTCTGTGGGATCCATCACGGATGTCTCGGTGGGAAGAACTAACCGGACATCCGTTACCACATAGACGAACCTAGCGTCTTCCGTATAGATGTGGACCTCATCCCCAACACGTATCCTGAACAGGTCTCGGAAAACGTTGCCCGCACTTCGGCTCGTCACATGGCCGGAGAATACTGCATTCCCTGTATCCCCGGCTTTCGCCGTCGTCCGATAATGGCCGACCACAAATGGGACCGTCTCCCAAAGGAGCTCCCCATTTTCCCAGTAGGTGCCTATTTCTTGAACCGATGAATCGATATCTATGCTCGGGATAACCAGGCGGATAGGCACACCAGGCTTAGCCGTCGATCGAGTCGGCGTTGGAGCTATCTTTAGCGTTGGGCTAATAGCAGTCGACGGCACGGCAAAAGGCACCACCGTTTCCGTCGGGCTAACAGTTGCGCTTGCTACACCCGTCCCAACCTCAGCTAATTGGCTGTCGACCGTAGAGGTTAAGCTCGCCGCCTCGGATCCCCTCGAACCTTCTCCGCTCAACTCTACGGGAGCCGGTAGTACACGATCATTTCCATAGAATTGTATCAGGTAAGCAGCAAGCGTAAAAAGTATACTTGCCGCTCCAATCAGGATTAACAGATTTCCAATGCGAGGCCTTTTCATATAACGGACTCGCCTACTCCGCTTCCTCCTTCACAGCGTAGTCATCAACCACGTCGACGACACCAACCCTTCGGAGCCCGAAGTCTCTTTCAAGCGTCTCACTCATCAGATGCAGCAACTGCTCGATCCTTTGCTCTACCAGCGCATCTACTTCTCGCTGATTAGCAGCTTTCATCCGGTTGGATTTTTCCAGAGCAGCCTGAACTCGCATCAAGAGAAGGCCGATATCAAAGGGTTTGGTTATATAATCGAAACATCCCATTCGCCACCCTTTGAGCTGATCAGAGTAGCTGCTTAATGCCGTCAAAAAGACGATCGGGATTCGGCTCGAATTGTCATCGCAAAGCATCCTGCTAGCCACTTCCCAGCCATCCATCACGGGCATAAGGATGTCGAGAACGACCAGATCTATCGGTTTTTGTCTGATTACCCTCAACGCCTCTTCGCCATTCGTAGCCACCTCAACCTGATAGCCTTCCTCGGCTAGCACCGCCGCAACCATCTGGCGAATGGCGTCGTCGTCATCAACAACCAGAATTGAACTCTTTATCTCCTCTGACACCGCTTACCTCCATCGTATCCTGACATGCCCGGAGTTAGTTGATGATAACATCAGCATTGCTCATAAGCAAGAATAGGCAGGAGTACAATTGTGTACTCCTGCCTATTCTTGTTGAAGATCTATCGTCCTAAGGTAGTTTCCCTTTGATTATTTCGTAGGATTCCCTGGGCTCGCCGTTTGGATCTGTTAGCGCCCAGTAATACTGCTCGTCTTCAGGCGTCCAGTTAGAGTCGCAGATATATATTGTGCTCATTGCCCCGATCCAAGGAGACCAGCTTTCCTTGGCGTACTGGTAGGCCCGTACGATATACTCCCCTTTTTCTTTCTCAGTCACAGCATGCCAAGCGTAGGGAGAGCCTTCTCGGTTGTCCGTAGTCCAACCCATCTCGAGTACCATCACCTGCTTGCGCTCGTCCCCGTTGGCAACCATTATCTTTCGAAGGTCCTCAACGCGGCGGAACCCGAAAAAGCGCTGGCCTCCCAGCTCTTTTCTGGCCTGAATCTCGTCTGGACTCATCTCTGGCGGCGCTTTGAAGCCGGCAGCGTGGACCCCAAGGACATCGAAGTAGTCTTTGGCTCCGGCTCTGTACATCTCCTCTAGGAACACATCGTCTGGCCGAGCCTCATTCGACATGGTGCCGGTGGGCGTTAGGCCCGCAGTTACGATTACTGCTTTGGGATCGGCTTTCTTCGCTGCTAAGTAAGCCGTTTTCAACAGTTGAACGTACTCGGAAGCATTAGGGGGCTGGTTGCCCCACTCTCTTGCCAGGTTGGGTTCGTTCCAGATCTCGTATGCGTGAATCGTTCCGTAGGGGGAGCCTGTTTTATACCTGCTGACCAACGCGTATATGAAGTCTCCGAAGTCTTGGAGGTTGTCCGGCGGACCATTGTGAGCACCATCTTTACGCGCCCATTCAGGCTGGTAGTCGATGCGAGCTACCAACTTGAAGCCCATGTCGTTGATCGGTTTTACCAGTCGATCCGGTTCGTTCCACAGGAATTCACCCTTACCATCTCGCTCGATGAAGTTCCATTGGAACATCTGCTTGATCCAGGTGAAACCTGCATCTTTGACCAACTGCAAGTCCCGTCCAATATTTGGATTACCCCAGAGGAAAACCTGTACCCCCGACTCCGGGCTGTTCATCCTGGGCACTTCACCGGCAGCCGGCACGGCTGCTGCTGAAGGGGAGGGTGTTTCTCCTGCATTGGGTGTGGGCTTGGCAGCCCCTGTTGTCACCGTCGCAGCCGGTGCGGCGGTGGTGGGTGAGGGCTGGGTAGCCTTTGAAGCTGAAGCTGTGGGTTCGTTTGTCGCGACAGGACTGTTGCTTTGCCCCGCTGGAGTAGCCACGGATGTGGCTGTGGGAGTTGTTGCTGAGCCGGAACATCCGGTTACCAGCAACAAGAGGCCTCCAAGGAGCAAAGTGCGCATTGTCGCTAACTTCATAGTGAGTATCTCCTTCACTGACGTACTCCGAGCCGCCCTTGGTTCGGCGCGCTATTTTGTACGTCAACAGATGCTGGTCTGTCAACTATGATAATTAAGTGGACTCAGAACGCCGATGAAGTG
The DNA here is from genome assembly GCA_050942695.1 of Chloroflexota bacterium. Taxonomy (GTDB): domain Bacteria; phylum Chloroflexota; class UBA6077; order UBA6077; family UBA6077; genus JBMNNU01. Next base: position 2,165 of record JBMNNU010000194.1, on the reverse strand, counting down.
TACAATTTGTCTAATAAAAGGGTTTCAGCCGAACTTGTCGGATGGGCCTTCAACACCGTCTCACCAGATCGGTTCGATCTGGAAGGCGGATCATTATTGGGAGGCAGGAAGCTTGAATAAACGAAAGAGAGTGGCGACGCGAAAGCATCGCGTGAAACAGCGGAAAATGGAAGAGAAACGCAGGATGACCAGGGCAGCCTCCACGCTTTCCCCTATGGCAAGATCTCGATCAGGAGAAGCTGAACGACCATCCGCCGCCGCCCCGGCTCCCAGGTCAAGCGCTCCCAGGAGAACCAGAAGCCCTCGCCAGGCTAGCGCTCAGGATCAATCATCCGGACAAGGAACGGCTCAACGCCCACCGAGACCTGCTAGAAAACCGGCTCAGCCCCAACCAGCGCCACAAACGGAAGCTAGCCAGGAGTGACAAGCTGGCCTCCGACCGAAATCGGTCGGAGGCCAGCTTTACATCACATTATCGCCAACTACGCTAACCGCTTACCGATCTTCTGTAACCGATTTGGCAAAGTCATCGTGGCTCATACCAAATTCGCTACTCACGAACTGCCGTCCATAGGCAGTAAACCCTACCAACGAGCTTTCTCTCAGAAGCAATTCCATGTTACGCGTTATCCGGATAAGACCCAATTTGGGGCGACTGAGATCTGCTAACATCCCGTAAATATCTGCAGAACTGGTAGCCAAAGCTAGCACTACCGAAACGGCAAGCTGCATCGATTGAAGCCCAGGTAGGAGGTGGATAAACAGGTTACGCATAGGGGGGAGCAGGAAAAAACCGATGTGGATTACTGAAGCTGTCGCTATCAGCGGCAGCATTACCTGTAAGGTCCAGTAGATTTTTGTGGGTTGGTCTCGAAATACTATTCCAAAATACCGGGGGCTTACCCCCCAACAGATCGGTGGATATCCAAATGCACGAGCCACCAACAGATGTATCGCTTCGTGAACTATCAAAGCAACGACAGATGTAATTGCCAGGATTGCAGTTTGAACTAGGGGATGTTCGCTCACATGCTGCCCCCTTTCGGAGGCTGATCGTAGCTTCACAGCTACCCCATGGACAATAGCCTGAAGGGGCTATAAGCGCTTAATCCCCTTTCATCGCTCATCATCACCTTGTGTGATGAGCCTGTTAACAAGTTCGATCAGGTCATCGATATTGAAGGGCATGTGGAGCCAACCGTCTGCGCCCAACGATCGCGCCAAACGCCGCGTTTCGTCATCGTATCCCATCAGTACCATCGGGATTCGCGCCCGGCGCACATTTTTTAACCAATTGACATACTCGATCCCATATTGAATATTCATGTCCAGGTCCAAGAGGACCAGGTCGGGAGGTTGAATTTGTGCCTTAGTGCGCGCCTCATCCATATTATCGACTGCGAAAACCGAATACCCTACATCTTCCAGGGCGATACGCAATACATCGGCAATGGATGGATTATTCTCAATTATATGAATTGTTTTGGTTCCATTCACCTTATCCTCCTTTACAGCTTTTATATAATTTCGGAGAATATTCTGGCCACGCAGCTATAGTGAGTCTGCCATTGGATACGTTGTATATTACCGTTTAATTCATTACTATAATCGGCGAAGATGTGTAAATCTTTAGCCCTATAGACCTATTTTTTCCAAATCCGTATCGGTTTTATCAACCGTAGTAAAAATATGTGAAGCTAAGAGGTTCACCTTGGAAACGACTATTGTTCTAGCAATGCACGGGGCTCCCCCGAACGATTATCCTAAGCAGGAGCTAGGGGAGTTTTTCAGCCTGCATAGTCGGCTGGCGCATGGGCGCAGCCCGGATGTGGACGCCGCCCGAAGCCGGTACGCTGAACTGGAGAGGAAGATACGAAGTTGGCCGCGCACAGCGCAAAACGATCCCTACCACGCGGCCGCCTATGACCTAGCGCAGCAGCTTCAGCGAGCATCAGAGCAAACGGTTGTTGTGGGTTTCAATGAGTTCTGCGCCCCTACCCTGGATGAAGCCTTGGACCAAGCCGCGACGGAAGCGACTCGAAGGATCATCGTAGTCACACCGATGATGACTCGAGGGGGCGGGCATTCGGAGAGGGAGATTCCAGCGGCCATCCAAAGGGCCAAAGAGAGACATCCTGACGTGCAATTTTTGTATGCATGGCCTT
>JBMNNU010000193.1:0-6263 GCA_050942695.1 Chloroflexota bacterium | reverse complement strand
CCCTCGTACGCTCGCGCAGCGGCCGGGCCGGCTCTCCATTTAAGAAAGAATCACGGCGGATGTGGCCATCTTCAGATTCAACTATCTGTGGACGCGCAACCACCAGTTTGGCGCCTCTTTCCGCCGCCATGAGGCGGATTATCTCCATGGCCGGCTCGGGCTGCTCGGCTGATACCACAACCCCGTTTTCCTTGATGATACCGGCTTTCTCGTACGCGATCTGAGCAAGGTTGTTCCCCAGCAACTGGACGTGATCCAGGCTGATAGGCGTTATCACAGAAACCAGAGGGATCGCGACGTTGGTCGCATCCAACCGACCGCCCAGCCCCACCTCCAGCACCACAATGTCCGGAGACTGAAGGGCGAAATAGTGTAGCGCGGCGGCGGTAGCAGCCTCGTAAGCAGTGGGCGCTCCCAACTCCGGCCGATTCTGCCGAAGCCAGCTCACCGCTGGGGTTACCGCCTCCATGGCCGATGCGAGGTCATCCGGGGTGATCAGGTTATCGTCTATCCGAATCCGCTCCCGGAAGGTGTGGAAATGGGGCTGGCTGTAGAAGCCCACCCTTCGACCCGATGCGCGGAGTATGGATGCGATCATGACGCTAGTGGAGCCCTTGCCCTTAGTACCCGCCACGAGGATAGTGGGGTACCGGAGATGGGGGTCGCCCATCAGCGACAGCAGCTCCCGAGGTCGCCGCAGGTCGAAGTTCGTAGAAGAGTAGGCGTAGCCTGTCTTCTTCTCGTAGTTGGTCAGACCGTCGATGTATTGTAGAGCTTCAACGTAATCCATTTAGAGGAGTCCAGAGGGGGCCCAGTCCCCTTTGGCGGGGTTTGGGGTGTCCCCAATTATTAAATTAATAGTCATGCTCGCACTATCGCGTCCGTCATACGGGCTACCCTGGCCATCTCCTTCACGTCGTGAACGCGGACGATGTCGGCGCCATTGGCGATACTGATGGCTACCGTCGCCGCGGTCCCCTCCACCCGCTCCTCCGGCGGGAGGCCCAGCACCATCCCGATGGTCGATTTCCGGGAGGTTCCCATCAAGATCGGCCGGCCTAGCGACTTCAGCTCCGCTAGCCGCCGCATCACCACCAGGTTCTGGGGAGGCGTCTTGCCGAAGCCGAGGCCGGGATCCACGATTATGTTCTCCCACTTAACGTTGCTCCGCAGGGCCAAATCAATGCTCTCCCGCAGCCCCTGGACGATCTCCCCCATCAGGTCGCGATACTGCACCCCCTTGAAGTGGCCGCCGATGGCGCTCCTGGTGACCTCACCCCTCCGATTGTGCATCAGGACGATGGGGACGTCGTAGGCCGCGGCCAGGCTGCCCAAACCCTCGGTGCGCCGGAGTCCCCACACGTCGTTAATCATGCTGGCACCCGCCTCCAACGCCTCCTGGACCACCAGCAGCTTGTAGGAGTCCACGGAGATCGGCACAGAAACCTCCTGGGCCAACCGGCGGATCACCGGCACCACCCTGGCTAGCTCCTCCTTGACCGGTACAGGTTCAGAACCGGGACGAGTGGATTCGCCGCCCACGTCCAGAATGTCAGCCCCCTCCTCCACGAAGCGGCGACCCTGCTCCACGGCGGCCTCCAGGTTAGTGCCCAGCCCATCGCCGGAGAAGGAGTCGGGGGTGACGTTGATTATCCCCATGACGTAGCTACGCTTGCCCCACTCCAGGGTCAGATTCCCGCACCGGGTAGCCCCCATCTGCTTACCCTGATAGCGATCCAGCGTGATGCGGAGCGCTTCAGCCGTGGCCTTCTCATCCTCGACGCCACCAGCCAACCCGGCAGCTACGTCCATCAACAGCGGGAGCGGGGCGGCAATGACAACGTCGACGCTGTCGCCCGGTAGGGAGTCCTGAGTCCTGAGTCCTGAGTCCTGGGAGCCAAGTTCTGGGTTCTGGGTTCTGAGTTCTGAGTCCTGTTTCCTTGTGCCTGCCTCTGAAGCCACCACCAGCCCGAGGGTATCCGGCACCATCGTCTTCAAGGTGGCTGCCACCGCCGGGGATACCCTTTCCAGCTTTACGGCCCGTAAACCTACGGCGCCCACCAGCATCTCTAGGTCGGTGAAGGGCACACCCAGCCGGTCGGCCTCTTCCCTCACGTCGAATTCTGTGGGTAGACATAGTACCCTGGCGGTGGGTCCGGTCATAGTAACCTCCTGAGAGCTGCGCTGTTCAACGGTGGTAAGTATACCGCAAGGAGGCGAAAACTGAGTGCAGCTGATCACTAGGGGTAAGCCGTCCCTCCCCAACCGCAATGAGACCCATCCACAGATTACGCAGAATTCACAGATATGGTTGTTAGCAGTCTATCTGCGTCTTTTCTGTGTCAATCTGTGTAATCTGTGGATCCCTTTTTGGTACGATGGCTTTCTACTCTTTTGAAGTCTTAGATGTAGTTGCCGAGCTAGCCGAGAGCGGGATGCCGGAGGCCGTGGTGAGGGAGGCGCTCGACCCCCTGGGCTTGGAGATCGTTGCTTTCGACTCTGACCTCGCCTACAGTACCGGCCTGCTGCGACCGCTCACCAAAGGGCTCGGACTCTCCCTGGGTGATCGGGCTTGCCTGGCGCTTGCACGCAGCCTAGGACTCCCTGCCATCACCACAGATCGAACCTGGGCAAAGCTCGACATCGGCGTTACCATCCGAGTGATACGGTAGCGAGCCACGAGCATGTTTGTTGGCTAACTTGGTTGCTCTACACCATCGGCTGTAGATCCAGCGCGCGGTAGAGCATCTCGCCGGCGTGGAGCACCAATAGGATCCCCTCGTCTTCCCGGCCGGCCCACTCTTTCGGATCGATGGTCCGATAGTCCAGATACGCCAGGTTGATGCGGCGACAACGCTCCTCCGGTATTCCCGTGGCCAACGTCACCTGGATCCGAGGGGTCTCGATCCCCGTCTCGGGGTCGTAGCTGCCCTCACCCTTCAGTCGGCAGGAGTGAGCCTTGACGACACCGGGCAGGTGCTGGAACCGGTCCGGCTGCTTCAGGAAGTAATCCCGAACGTGGTATCCCACATCATCGAGCAACTGCCCGTGGGTGTAGGAGAGCTCTGTGATGTGGGGGGCGTAGATGATCACCTCTCCCCCATCGGCAATTGCCGGCTCGGTCATAGACATCGCCTTGGCCGCCGTCCAGAGATCGTCGTACATCTCCGATGGCATGGAAAGCACCTTGCGGAAAGCCCGTGGAACGGTGATGACGTTCAGCTTGGCCGATAGATCGGCCGCAGCGTCGAACGCCTCCTCATGGGAGCCTATGTACAACCCATGTAGGCTGCTCCCCTGGAGAACCATGGCGATGCACAGCAGCGGCTTGGTTACGAACCCCGCGGCCCGGTGTATCACCCCGCGAACAGGCGTGCTCTTGTAGCCGATGGTTCGCATACTGGTGATCATCGCCCCTAGCCAATGGGTAGCGTCGATGATCTCGGGGCCCGCAATGCCGGGGATCAGATACTTGGCGCCTCCTGAGAAACCCACCACTTCGTGAGGGAACACAGGGCCGCAGATGATCAACTGGTCGTAATCCAGGATCATACGGTTCAGCTTAACCGGCGTGTCCTGCGCCAGCACCCCCCCTGTCAACAAAGCCATCTCCCTTGCAGAAATGACGCCAACCGTCACCAGACTCTCGGACAGATCCCAGTGGTGGTTGAAGATCTGCACCTTGGGATAAGCCTCGGCCTGCTCCGCTGCCGATACCCCCACCAACCGGTCGATAGCAGCCGCATCCATCGGTGGGTGGGTGCCCAGGGCGATGAGGTAATCCAGTTTGGATACTCTCCGGCCTATCTGCCGGTAGAGCAGCCAGAACATCAGTGGGATAGGGGCGGTGCGAGTTCCGTCGGGGATGATCACCAGAACCCTCTTGCCGTCCAGGGGAAGCTGGTCTAAGGCTTTAGCCACTATCTGCTGGACATCTTCGGCTGTGAGAGCCTGTTCCGATGACCCCTGTCCTACCAACATGGCGACCTCCTTCCGCACGGTGTGAAGCTGTTAGCAATCGGCAAATAGCATCAGCTATTAGCAATTATGTGTAGATTCTCTACCACATCCAGTTTTAGTGCAACCATTTATTGACACCTACATGGGTTGGTAAATATGCTGAATGTTGATTTCGGGTAGCTAAAATCTTGCATCTTTAATCTTTTCCTGGTTTAATTGCGCCCAATATCTACGGGGTTTAGCTGGTTACTAGCTTATGTCTGACCATCCCTGGAAAATCAAAGTGATTCGCAGCTCTCGCCGCGCCAGAACCTCCAGCGCACGGTTGTTGGGGGATGTGCTGGAGGTGCGAATCCCCGATGGCTTAGGGCCGGAAAGGGAAAGGGAGATCGTCGACAGGCTGGTCGCCAAGCTGCAGGCCAGGGTCGCGCGGTCCAAGAAGCTGGGGGACGCCGACCTGTTGCATCGAGCCGAGGAGCTGAATCGCCGCTACTTCGGCGGCAAGCTCAAGATCAACTCCGTCCGCTACGTTACCAACCAGCATTCGCGATTCGGCAGTTGTTCTACCACGTCAGCCACTATACGCCTATCGGATCGCCTAACCCAAATGCCCGTTTGGGTGCAGGATTACGTCCTGATTCACGAGTTGGCCCATCTGGTCGAGCCGAATCACTCGCCCCGTTTCTGGGATTTGGTACATCGCTATAAACTGGCGGAGCGGGCTATCGGCTATCTCATTGCTATCGGCTTGAATGAGGGGATGGAAACCCCAGAAACGAGGGAGTAACTAGACATGACACTTCTGGAGAACGAGAAGCTCAGCTCAAACCATCACCAGTTGTTAGGAAAAGCCAGGAGCTATCTGCCCGGGGGCACTCTTGGGATGTTCGGTCTCCCCGATAGCATCACCTTCGTGCCAGCTTACGGACGAGGTTCCAAGCTATACGATGTTGACGGCAACGAGTATATCGACTACTTGCTGGGCTCGGGGCCATTGATCTTGGGCCACGTCCACCCTGCCGTGGTAGCCGCCGTACAGGAGCAGGCAGCCAAAGCCAGCACTTTCTACTTCATTAACGAACCAGCTATCGAGCTTGCTGAGTTGATCGTCTCGGCGGTCCCCTGTGCCGACAAGGTCAGGTTCTGCTCGTCCGGTAACGAGGCCACCTTCTTCGCCATGCGGCTTGCTCGAGCCTTCACCGGCCGGGATAAAGTGCTCAAGTTCGAGGGGGCATTCCACGGTGTCCACGACTACGCCATCCTGAGCATGGGGTCCGCCGCGCCCTACTCGGCTGTGCCGCGGGTCGAGTCGGGCGGTATCCCCGCGAGCGTATCTGATACGGTGGTGATAGCTCCCTTCAACGATATCGAAACCACGGCTGCCGTCATCGACGCGAACCGCAATGAGCTAGCCGCGGTCATCGTCGAGCCTTTCCAGCGCTCTTATCCTCCAAAGCCAGGCTTCCTACCCTTCCTGAGGGAGATCACCTCCAGGTATGGCATCCAACTGATCTTCGACGAGGTGGTAACCGGCTTCCGCTTTGCCTGGGGCGGCGCCCAGGAGTACTACGGCGTGGTGCCGGACCTAGCGTCCTTTGGGAAGATCGTTGGCGGCGGCTACCCCCTAGCCGCAGTAGCCGGACGGGCTGAAGTGATGGAGCTGTGCGATAACAAACGGAAGGGCCAACCGGACTTCGTCTACCTGACCGGGACGCTCAGCGGCAATCCTGTCGGTGCGGTTGCCGGGCTTGCTACCTTAAAGGAGCTAAGGGATAAAAATCTCTACACGCGCATCCACGAGTCCACCAACAGGCTGCGGAATGGCCTGAAAAAGGTATTCGCGGAGGCCGGTATAATAGCTCAGGTAACTGGTGAGGGCGGCGTGCTGCAGGTAGTGTTCACCGACCGCGAGATCGTGAACTATCAGGATATCCTCTCAGGGGATAAGGCCAAAGCGATGGCTGTCTACACTACCGCTGCCCGTCAGGGGCTCTTCATGAGCGTGCCGGATAAGATATATGTCTCAGCGGTCCACACTGATGAAGACATAGATCGAGCCATCCAAGCATTCCGCGCAGGCGTAGAGGCCATCGCCTGAGACGATGGACAGGGCGACGGGGATAAACAGGATAAACATGAAGGGATAAGCTGATAGCTGGGATGCTGGGAACATCCCGCCATCCCCGTTATCAGTGTCCACCCTGTCACTTTTGGGGACAAAAGAGGCCATACATGAAATGCCGCATCGGATGCGGCGCCTGCTGCATTGCAATATCGATTTCGTCCCCAGTGCCGGGCATGCC
>JBMNNU010000192.1:0-6264 GCA_050942695.1 Chloroflexota bacterium | reverse complement strand
TGGAGAAGATACTCTCCATGACCCCTGAGGAGCGTCAGACTGCGCTTTTCTCAGCCACGGTTCCTCAGTGGGTTACGAGGATGGCGAACCGCCACATGCGCAACCCAATCATGCTCAAGGTGGATAGCGATAAAGATGCCCCACCCGAGATCGAGCAGGTGGTCTACGAGGTTCAGGAGGAGGCCAAGCTCTCGGCTCTTTGCTGTTTGTTGGACCACCGAGGTGAAAGCCCCATCCTGGTTTTCGGGCGAACCAAAATGGGCGTGGAAAGGCTGGCCAACCAGTTGTCGCGCATGGGGTATCCGGTGGCTGCACTTCAGGGCAACCTCAGCCAGGAAGCCAGGGAGCGGGTGATGTCCCGATTCCGGTCGGGCAGGGTGCAGATCCTGCTGGCGACCAACGTTGCGGCGCGGGGTCTGGACGTCCGGGGCATCGAGGGGGTGATACATTACGAACTACCGGAATCGGCGGAGATGTTCACCCACCGATCGGGCCGAACAGGGCGGATGGGCCATGAAGGGGTGGCGATTACCCTGCTGACCCCTGAGGATACGCCAAAGTGGAGGCGAATCGAGAGAGCGCTTGGGCGACGTCTTCCTCGCCAACCGTGGCCTTTTGGCAGTGAAAACGGGAGGAAGGTCCGAGGCGATTCGGCGATCGCCCGTACACAGCGGCACCGTACGTCGAGAAGGCATGCCGGAGGGCACATTTCTGCCTGACAATTCTACCTGATAATCGGGCGCCATCTTCCCGCCCTGATACAGTTGTATCGTAAAGATGTCCTGTTAACCAGCAGATGATTGAGATGGAGATGGGATTCTGCTGCCGAATCAGGGGTTGATCAAGAGTTTTTATTCCCTGGTTGGGTTACAATGATAGGTGATGACTGACATCCCTTTCGATCTGATCTCCTGGTTTCAGGATGTATATACACTTCTGAACAACAACCATGGGAAAGCACTCCTTATCCTATTGCTGGTTGAGGAGGTTGGTGTTCCTCTGCCCCTGCCCGGCGACCTTATACTCGCTTTCGTTGGATACCGCGGCTCTCTTGGGGAAGAGGGTATGTGGGAGGCGGGTTTCGCATCGGTCCTGGGCGTGCAGATAGGCGCCACAACTCTGTACCTGTTGTCTCGCTCGTTCGGTCGAGCCCTGCTGGTCCGGTATGGCAGGTATATTTGGCTGGATGAGCAGAAATTAGAAAAGGCTCAGCGCTGGGTGCAGCGGCATGGGCCGATCTCAGTGTTTGTCGGGCGCTGGCTTCCAGGTTTCCGAGTCGCGACTTCGGCTGTGGCGGGGGCTTTCCAAATCCCATTTCCACTGTTTTTCCTCTTCGTTACCCTGGCTGCCATAACCTGGACCGTTTTCTGGATCATGTTGGGCTACACCTTTGGCCCCAGCCTGGTAATGCTGGTGGATTCCCTTAACCGCTGGGTTTCTTACGGCTTAGCAGTTGCCATATTGCTAGGATTCTTAGTGCTGACGATCCGGCGTCGATGGAAATGATGAAAACCCAGCCTCTTACCTCATCTCTAGTGAAACACCGCAAGAGGCTGCCATTAGATAGTTCGGGGCTAACGGTTACAATTGATTGGCATACAAAAAAGGGCCTGGACCGTAGCCAGACCCCGGCATATTGGGTACCCCTGGGCTGACTCGAACAGCCGACACGCGGTTTAGGAAACCGCTGCTCTATCCTCTGAGCTACAGGGGCTCGATTCCGGCAATCAAGCGGAGGCCACCACTCCTCCGCAGGATTGCCACTATCGATTTTACCAATTAGCGCCTATAGGGTCAAGGTGAACCCGATCGAAGAGGCCCTATGCTCCAACCTGAAGCTCGGCGGTGGCGGTTTCCTCCTCCATTTGTTCGGTAGTCGTCGGGCGGGTGGCTATCCCCAATATGATGCCCGCCGCCGTCGTTACCGCCACCAGTGCCGTGATCGGCCAGCCCAAGCGGATGCCCAGCAGCCGATCCAACGAGAATCGGCCAGGGCCGCTCAGCATCAGCATCGTGGCTACCGCGATATTCGTTAACGGCAGCTCTCCCCCACCTTCAGCTACCCAGATCGGTTTGTTCCAGTGGACCTTCGCAATCGCCATCGACATGGGCGCCATCAGGACTATCGGGCCGATAGGGTGGAGAAATCCGAGGGATGTGAGAATTCCACCACCAAACTCGGATAGCCCGGCGAGAAACGCCCATCGTCTAGCTGGGCGGAGCCCGAACGATTCAACCATTCCCACCGTTCCCTCCATGCCCTGGCCCCCAAACCACCCGAACAGCTTCTGCGAGCCATGCCCAGCCAGCAACAACCCGGTGACCATTCTTAAAATCAACTTTCCTAGGTTGGACGGCATATCTCCCCTCCTTTGCATAAGGCTGAAGCGCGTCTCCGACTGCCTTGCACGCGGCGCGGCAATCCTGCTCGATAGATGCGAAGCAGCGGTCTTACTCCTGTCATCTATGGGCTTAGGTCTATGCAACTCCAACAACAGCATTAAGGGTGCCATCATCCCGGGGTGTTGGCATGGTTCACGGCACGAGTCGCAATGTAGTATCAGTCCTTGTGCCCGACGTGGTACCTCGTCGGGGGCGAGCCCGACGCTACAGACCTGGCTGTTCGTGTGAACCATGCCGAAGTGTCCATCGCAATAGGCAATAAAAAAGGGCCAATCTTTCGATCGACCCCTTTGGTGCCGAAGGGGGGATTTGAACCCCCACTCGGGTAAACCGAACTACGCCCTGAACGTAGCGCGTCTGCCAGTTCCGCCACTTCGGCTCATGTCTCAATTGACTGAAGCATCAATTATTATACCACCATAACAGTGGGCACACAAGGGTTACGCATGGAAAAAAATCTTAGATTCAAGCAAAGATTTAGGGTTGTGAGCCATCGCTGTCAATGGCGCGCATTTTTTCAGCCTCCAGACAAGGATTGCCGTTTATAGTGGTTACCTACCCGGCTTTAGTGGTGTATTATACGCGAGGCCACTTGGAGGGCTTGTCTGGTTATCGCTAGTCAGGCCACGAAGCTAGCGGCCATAAGGAGAATAACAATGAAAACGAGAATCGGCCTTTTTTGGTTGCTTGCACTTACGCCGTTGTTGTTATTCGTGGCAGGCCTCAATCCCTCCGAGACATCAGCAGCGGCATCAGCAGCACCCTCGCCTCCCTATTGGGAGCGATTTGACGTGGAGATCGATATCCAACCAAATGGCGACTTCATCGTATCCGAAATCCAAACGGTGCGATTTGGCCAGGATACCGCGCGCCACGGCTTCCGGGCAATTCCTCTTGACCGCGTCGAGGAGATCGTCGATGTCTCGGTCTCGGAACCGGACCAGCAATACCAGAATAAACAGGGCCAAGGCCATTTGAGCGTAGGTACCCCTTACACCTATCAGGCGGAAGAGGATAGCGGTGAACTCCTGATCGACTGGTGGTTCCCCCCCACGGCAAACGCGCAACGTAGCTTCGTTGTCCGCTATCGGGTTGTTGGGGGGCTCCGCTATTATTCCGGAGGCGATCAGCTCTATTGGATGGCTGTTTACGCCGACCGGCCTTACTTAGTTCAATCATCTCAGATCACTGTCAAATTCCCCGCTGATCTTCCCACTAATCAAGTAAAAATGGCGGCCTACCCAACGGAGCTAGAGGTTCAGGGCAAGCTAGTGAACCCTCGCACGGTGGTTTTCGAAGCTAAGGACTTGCCGGAGGGAATCGGGCTGGAGGTGCGAGTGCAATTCCCTCACGGCATCGTGGCAGGGCAACCACCTTCTTGGCAAGCCGGTGCCGATCGAGAAGTATGGTATATGGAGAACGTCAAACCGCTGGCGAACCTAATTCTCGGGGTAATAGGGTTTTTAATCCTGGTTCTAGGCCCTTTGGCTATCATCTTGCGATGGTTCTCGCATGGCAGGGATCCTCAGGTGGGACAGGTGCCAATCGTACTGTCGGAGGCACCGGACGATCTCCCTCCGGCCATTGTCGGTACCCTGGTGGACGGGCGGGCCGATGTACAGGATGTAGTGGCAACCCTGGTGGATTTTGCGCGTCGTGGACTTATCCGGATAGTTGAGGAAACCTCGCCAAAGAGCAAGGTATCCAAACGGGAGTTCCGTTTGGAAAAGTTGAAAGATGAACCTGTTGGTTTGCTGGATTACGAGCAAACGCTTTTCGACACCTTATTCGCAGGGGTTCGCTGGGTGCGCTTCGCCACCCTGAGGGACCGCTTAGCAAGGATAATCCCTGAGGTTAAAACACAGTTATCCGAGGAAGTAGCCCAGAGAGGCTTTTTCCGAGAGAACCCCGAAACCGTCCGAAAGAGATATTTGATAGCAGGGATCGTGTTGATGTCGATTGGCTGGTTGTTTGCCTTCTTCATATCTCCATTCGTGATGGAATACGCGGAGGCGTTTTTCGTGCCTTGGATAGCCATGGGGTTGGTTGGGATAATCCAGATAATAGCAGCCGGCCACATGCCCAGGAGAACGGAGGCCGGGACCTTGGCGGCAGCCAGGTGGGTGGCTTTCGGCAGATACTTGAAGGACCGCCAACCAAAAGAAGAGTTGAACACTCAGATGGATCGTTTCGAGCCCTACCTGCCCTATGCCATTGCTCTCGGAGCTGACAAGCAATGGGTCCGGAAGTTTGCCGAGGTTGGGGCTCCAAGCCCCGATTGGTACGGTTGGGATAGCAGTAACCGCCGCTACCGTGGCCCGATATGGGGCCATCGCGGGGGCAGTCACGGAGAATCCATCCCGATTGATGATAAGCAAGGTGAGCAGGGTGGGCTTCCTGGTCTTCAGGATTTGAGTGATCGAGGCGCTTTCGGATTGCAAGACCTGAGCGACGGTTTGGTGGAAATGCTTAACACCGCATCTAAAACGCTATCATCCGGCGGCAGAAGCGGCGGTTGGAGCGGTGGCGGTGGCGGCGGTGGCGGCGGTGGAGGAGGAGGAAGGGGAGGTTTCAACTGATGGCTGATCGCTTCAACAGTGGAAAAACCCTGGGTACGGCGTTGTTAGTCACTGGTGTCGCCCTTGCAGTAGTGGCTGTGGCTTGGCTGATCACCAATGTGGCTACTGGCGCGCTGGAAGCGGGGGGATTCGTATTAGGGCTCTTCTTCTTCATGCTGTTTATCGTGCCCATTGTGCTTGCAGGCTTCTTCTTACGAAAACGGGGTGCCGAGGAGTCGTTGGAAGCGGCTTCTTTTGATGAGCGCCGGAAGCTGTTCGAGCGAGATCGTCTCTTCCGCCAGAGCTTGCAGCGGGAGGCTTACCGAACCGCAGCATCGGTGGGGTTAAAAGCTTCTGAAACACAGGGCGAAGTGTCCGGGGTTTTGAAGGAGACTCAAGGGAGCTTGGAACGGTTATCGGATGAGGTTTCGCAACCGATTGCCGAAGCCGACTGGCTTCATGCCACCACATTGGGGCCTCAAGATGCCCTGGAAGTCGAGAGATACGGCGACCTGTTGCTGGCTGGACTACGGCGAATCCGTGATGCTACTATCGGGGATAACAACCTGGATCTACAAAAAGCCAATGGATTATTAGATCTGGCTCGCTCGGTTGAACGGCAGTATGCCCTCAGGCAAGACCTGTTGATCCGGGGGCGTAAACCACCATCCGTCAGCCCGCTCCACCTGCTCAAAGCAGAGCTTCCAGATGGGCAGCAGATTGCTCCTGAGTCGCTGGAGCCTGGTGGGGCCGTGAGCCACGAGGAGAGGGATTATCTGGTTACAGCTCACGTTACCTATTTCGCTGAGGGCCAGGAGATACATGCCCTGATGCTGAGGGGCGACGGAGGGACAAGGATGATGCTGGTGAGGCCGGGCCAAACCCGTGTGCTCTTCATGGAGCCTGCAGAGATCTCTCAATTGCCGAAACGGGTGGAAAAGAGCGGGGCAGCCAGCGTATCTGTCGACAGTCTAACGGGGAAAGCGGAAGGAGTTGTGGTGGATTACCGGCTCACCGCCGAGTCCAACGGCCTATCGGGATGGTGGGAACGGTGGCCGGAGGGCGAAAAGGCTTACGTCGGACAATCCTTTCCCACCAGCGAATTTCAGTTCTGGCCCTCGGCAGTGGGGAGTAACTAACTGGTCCGTTCGGCGAATTGGTGCTAGAAATTTGGCCGCACCTTCAGGTTGCGCGTAGCCTCAAGCGAGGCCACATCTCGGTTCATTACGAGGCGCGTGCAGGCTATAGCCCGCGGCTACATTGTGGCACAAGCTTGCTAGATGGATTATTGACCTCTGCATAG
>JBMNNU010000191.1:0-6281 GCA_050942695.1 Chloroflexota bacterium | reverse complement strand
GAGCGACATGCTGAAGGGAAAGCAGGGGCGCTTCAGGCAGAACCTGTTGGGGAAAAGGGTAGACTACTCCGGGCGTTCCGTGATCGTGGTAGGCCCCGAATTGAGGCTCCACCAGTGCGGGCTGCCAAAGAAGATGGCCCTCGAGCTGTTCAAACCCTTCGTCATGCGCAAGCTGGTAGAGCGCAACTACGCGCATAACATCAAGAGCGCCAAGCGGATCGTAGAGCGGGTGAAGTCTGAGGTGTGGGATGTGCTGGAAGAGGTGATCAGCGACCATCCGGTGCTGTTGAACCGTGCTCCGACCCTGCACCGCTTGGGTATTCAGGCCTTCCAGCCCGTGCTGATCGAGGGCAGCGCCATCCAGATTCACCCTCTGGTTTGCGCGGCTTTCAACGCGGACTTCGACGGCGACCAGATGGCGGTCCACGTACCACTATCCGGGGCTGCGAAGGACGAGGCTCGAAGGATGCTGCTCTCGGTTTACAACCTTCTGCTCCCGTCCAACGGTGAGCCTGTAGTGTCGCCGACCCTGGATATGGTGTTGGGCTGCTACTACATGACGATGATAGTCCCAGGCTCCAAGGGAGAAGGCAAGCTATTCGCTGACTTCGATGAGGCGAGGCTGGCTTACGACTTGGGGCAGGTGGACCTGCACGCATCCATCAAGGTGCGCAGTCCGCAAGTGGCCGGAGATGGTGCAGGTTACATTACCACTACTGTCGGCCGAATCATGTTCAACGAAGTGTTGCCGCCAGAATTGGGCTTCCGCAACCAGGTTATGGACAAGGGTACGCTGAAGCGGCTGGTTGCTGAGGTGTTCCGCCGTTTCCGCCATGAGAAGACCGCTGAAGTGGCGGATGCGATCAAGCGGATCGGATTCGAATATGCCACCAAGTCCGGGATCACTATCGCAATCGAGGATATCAAGATCCCCGATAAAAAAGCGGAGATCCTGGCGGATGCGGACGCCAGAGTCGCGCAGGTCGAGAGGCAATTCCGCCGCGGCCTGATCACCGACGATGAACGCTACAACGAGGTCATCGAAATCTGGACAAAGGCCAAGGATGATGTGACCGCCGCGGTTCGAGACGCTCTCGATCCCTATGGCCCGGTGAACCTGATGGCGACGTCGGGGGCAAAAGGTAACGTGCAGCAGATCTCTCAGATGGCCGGTATGCGAGGCCTTATGGCAGACCCATCTGGCCGGATCATCGAGCTGCCGATCCGTTCCAGCTTCCGCGGTGGCTTGTCGGTTCTGGAGTATTTCCTCTCCACTCACGGAGCCAGAAAGGGGTTGGCAGACACCGCTATCAGGACCGCCGACTCAGGGTATCTGACCCGTAGGCTTATCGATGTTGCCCAGAACGTTATCGTCTATGAGGAAGACTGCGGAACTGAGGCGGGGGCGTGGATCGAAAATATCACCCCTGAGGATTTGGACCATGCTCGGGACAAAATGCTGGGCCGCCTTGCCGCCGAGCCGGTGGTTGATCCGACAACTGGGGAGATAATAGTCGACCGGGATGAGATGCTCGACGAAGTAGCTCTTGAACGGATAATCGAAGTAGGGATAACTAAGGTTTATGCTAGAACCCCGTTGACCTGCGAGTCTCGTTTCGGCGTTTGCAGGAAGTGCTACGGCAGGCATCTGGGCACCGGGGAGCTGTGCAAAATAGGCGATGCCGTGGGTATCGTAGCCGCTCAGTCCATCGGTGAACCGGGTACCCAGTTGACTATGCGTACCTTCCACACAGGCGGTGTAGCCGGCTTGGACATCACAAGCGGCCTTCCGAGAGTTGAGGAGCTGTTCGAAGCTAGGGTTCCTAAAGGCGAAGCAGTTTTGAGTGAGATCGACGGCATCGTTCAGATAGAGCGGGGAGAGGATAAGAGGATCATCAGGGTGGTCTCTCGTGAGACCTACCAGGATGACTACCCAGTTCCCGAAGGGTACGATCTGAACGTACAGGTTGGGGATAGCGTCTCAGCCGGAGATGTGCTGGCCGCTCGCGAGGGATCTGAGCCGGTGACTTCCAGGGTTACCGGGGTGATCGATGCTGTTGGCGATACCGTGACCATCAGCTATGAAGAGATCGAAGAGCGAGAGTACGAGGTAGCTCCCGCCGCGCGCATCAAGGTAGAGAACGGGCAGCCGGTCAGCGCCGGAGACCAGCTTACCGAGGGGTCCCGGAACCCGCAGGATATCCTCAGGATCCAGGGCAAAGAAGAGGTGCAGCGGTACCTGGTTGAAGAGGTACAGGAGGTGTACCGGTCTCAGGGTGTGAGTATCAACTACAAGCACATCGAGATCATCGTTAGGCAGATGTTGCGGAAGCTGAGAGTGGACTCACCGGGTGATACGGATCTCTTGCCGGGTGAGCTGATCGATAGGTTTACCTATGAAGAGAAGAACCGGCAGGTGCTAGCCGAGGGCGGTGAGCCCGCGACAGCGCAACCCGTTCTGATGGGAGTCACCAAGGCATCCCTGAACACCGACAGCTTCTTAGCAGCAGCCTCATTCCAGGAAACGACCAAGGTGTTGACGGAGGCCGCCATCAGCGGCAAGACAGACCGGTTGATGGGTCTCAAGGAGAACGTAATCATCGGGAAACTGATACCGGCTGGCACAGGTATCGAGGCCAGGCGCCTCGCCGCCCAGCAAGCTCGGGAGCAGGCCGTTCCCAGTTGGGGATGGAAGGAAGAGGTAGAGGAGCCGATTTCGGCGGAGCCTTTGATCTCTCCCTGAACGGGATAGGTTTTCCTTGACAGAGCAGAGATGAGTTGATAGACTTAGGAATTGCTGTGTTTGCGCCCGAAACCCATGTGCTTCGGGCGCAGTTATCCGTAAGTGAAGCAGTCCGGGAGGAGCAGAAGCTTGCCCACTATTAGCCAATTGGTACGAAAAGGCCGATCCAAGTTACACAAAAAGACGAAGGCGCCAGCGCTACGAGTGATTTACAATGCATTGGAGCGCAAGACCACTAGGAGCGGAGGGGCGCCGCAAAAGAGAGGCGTGTGCACTCAGGTAAAAACCATGACGCCGAAGAAGCCGAACTCGGCTCTTCGGAAGATTGCGAGAGTGCGGCTCTCAAACACTATGGAAGTGACAGCCTACATTCCTGGCGAAGGTCACAACCTACAGGAGCACTCCGTGGTGCTAATCCGGGGCGGGCGCGTGAAAGACCTCCCGGGCGTACGCTACCACATCGTACGAGGGGCTCTCGATGCGGCTGGCGTAAAGGACAGGAAGAAAGGCCGCTCCAAATACGGAGCAAAGACGCCCAAGAGTCCCGGCAGTAAGTAAGAAAATCTGGCGGTGAATGCCGGGCCAGGTTCAATGATGCAATCTCTGGCCCGGTATTCATGTCGATCGTCAGTTCAGTTGATGTATATGGAGGACAGATATGCCGAGGCGCGCACGAGTCGTCCGTCGGACAGTAGTACCGGACGCTCGATATGGCAACCGATCCATCTCGAAGTTTATTAACAGGGTGATGGAACGGGGTAAGAAGAGTTTAGCGGAATCGATTGTGTACGATGCTCTCGACCGCATAGAGAAGCAGACACACCGAAACCCTGCCGAAACCTTCGAGCAGGCTTTGCGAAATGCCGCGCCATTGCTAGAAGTGAAGCCCCGACGTGTAGGTGGCGCAACCTATCAGGTACCGGTTGAGATCAAAGGCGACCGCCGCTTCGCTCTTGCTGTTAGATGGATCCTGGCTTCTTCGCGCGCCAGATCCGGGCGCTCCATGGCGGAGAAACTGGCCGCAGAGTTGCTAGATTGCGCCCATGGGACGGGTGCTACGATCAAGAAGAGAGATGATACTCACAGAATGGCTGATGCCAATAAGGCGTTTGCTCATTACAGGTGGTAAGGAGAAAGCGAGTATCAAGATAGTCGCCGTGCGGTTGAACTGCCGGCTACATTTCTAAGGCCCGCCTTCGCAGGCCGGAGAGATCTCTAACCTGCAAAGGCAGGTTTTCGCAATCCCAGCCGGCGAATTTATTCGCACGGCATTTGTTAACTACTCGCTCTTTAAGGAGAGGCTGTATGCCGCGGGCGGTACCTCTTGAGAGGACCCGTAACATAGGAATAATCGCCCACATCGACGCGGGAAAGACGACCACAACGGAGCGTATCCTCTACTACACCGGAAAAACCTACAAGATAGGTGAAGTACACGAGGGTACCGCGGTGATGGATTGGATGGAGCAGGAGAGGGAGAGAGGCATCACCATAACTGCTGCTGCCACTACCTGTTTTTGGAAAGAGCACCAGATCAACATCATCGATACTCCTGGCCATGTGGATTTCACCGTGGAGGTGGAGCGTTCTCTCAGGGTGCTGGATGGCGGTCTCGTCGTTTTCGACGCTGTGGCCGGCGTAGAGCCGCAGTCCGAAACGGTTTGGCGACAAGCCGACCGATACCATGTCCCGCGGATCTGCTTCGTGAATAAGATGGACCGTACGGGAGCCGATTTCTGGCGAACCGTACAGATGATCCGAGATCGTCTAGGGACCAAGGCGGTACCTGTTCAGCTACCTGTTGGTACTGAACAGAGCTACAGGGGGGTAATCGATTTGATAGCTATGGAGGCTATCTTTTTTGACGATGACCCCAGCGTACCGCCCCAAAAAGGACCGATTCCCAGTAACCTAATGGAGCAAGCCCAGAAGGTACGCGATGAACTGGTCGAAAGGGTCGTCGAGACGAGTGACGAGCTCACCCTTCTCTACCTGGAAGGGCAAAAGATAACCGAAGATCAGCTTCGGCAAGCGCTACGGCGGGCTGTTCTCTCTTATACTTTGGTGCCGATCCTGTGCGGCAGCGCCCTGCGCAACAAAGGCATTCAGCCGATGCTCGACGCCATTGTGGATTACCTGCCATCCCCTCTCGATGTCCCTCCGGTAAATGGCATCGATCCTTCGACAGGGGATACATTGGTGCGGCAGGTAAGCGAAGACGAACCCTTTTCGGCATTGGCATTCAAAATCGTTGCTGATCCTTTCGTAGGGCGGTTAGCCTACTTCAGAGTGTATTCAGGCAAGTTAAGCGCCGGTGCATCCACATACAATGCCACTAAAGGGCAGAAGGAGCGGGTGGGGCGTTTGCTGCAGATGCACGCTAACCATCGAGAGGAGATAAGTGAAGTAACAGCGGGGGACATCGCATCGGCTGTCGGGTTAAAAAACACCTTCACCGGCGATACCCTTTGTGACGAGGCCCATCCCATAATACTGGAGTCCATCAAGTTCCCTGAGCCGGTAATATCCATCGCCATCGAGCCGAAAACCAAAGCGGATCAGGAAAAGATGGGTAGCGTTCTCGCGAAGCTTGGGGAGGAAGACCCTACATTTGAGATCCGCACCGATCCCGAAACAGGGCAAACAATCATCTCCGGGATGGGGGAGCTGCATCTGGAAGTGATCGTCGACCGAATGACGCGAGAGCATCACGTCAATGCGCACGTTGGCAAGCCGCAGGTGGCCTACCGAGAGACGATCTCGCGTCCGGCTAAGGCTGAAGGGCAGTTTATCCGCCAGACTGGCGGGCGAGGCCATTACGGCGACGTTAGGGTGGAGATAGAACCTTTGCCCTCTGGGCACGGGTTTGAGTTTGTTAACAAGTTAGTGGGAGAAACCATTCCTAAAGAGTACATACCCTCTATCGAAGCCGGATTCAGGGAATCGATGGAAACAGGTGTACTCGCGGGTTATCCGATGGTCGATATTAGGGCAATCCTGGTTGGTGGGAGCTACCACGAAGTCGACTCTTCGGAAATGGCCTTTAAGATTGCAGCCTCTATGGCTTTGAGGAGTGCAGTCAACAAAGCGGCGCCAATTTTATTGGAGCCGATCATGAAGGTCGAAGTCGTAATGCCTGAGGAAGCCTTGGGGGATGTCATGGGAGATTTGAACTCCCGACGAGGCCACATCCTTGGGGTTGAGGCCCGTGGGGATTCGCAAGTCGTCCGAGCCGAAGTTCCGCTGGCGGAGATGTTTGGGTATGCGACCGATCTGCGCTCCATGACCAGGGGTAGGGCTACACATTCAATGGAGTTCTCTCATTACGCTCCAGTACCCAGCACGGTTAGCGAAGCGGTGCTGTCCAGGTACGGTTAAAATCGTTACATGATTAGTTGTACTTGTCGGGAGGGTAGTTAAAGCCATGGCGAAGAGGAAATTTGAGCGGACGAAGCCTCACGTAAATGTGGGGACAATAGGTCACGTAGACCATGGGAAGACGACGCTGACGGCCGCCATCACGAAGGTGTTGGCGATG
>JBMNNU010000190.1:0-6313 GCA_050942695.1 Chloroflexota bacterium | reverse complement strand
ACTGACGGGGGTTTCAGCAGCTTCGGACTCTATCAATGTAGGCGGCCCGAAGCCCACCGTCGAGAGATTGACCAACAAGAGCAGGAGAACGAGTAGTGGTCGTAGCCCGCGATATTTATTGTGCTGCTTCGTGCCGAGGTTTGGGAGGCGCCTGTACTCACCGTAAGGTAGAGTTAGGCTTTTGTTGCTGCTCATCAAGCAGTTACTACCCCTGAAGTGGCATCTATAAAATGCTCGATCCGAGCCAATTTGCCCTGGCGATCGAGCTCAACGGCAATCACATCTATGCGCCATGGTCGTTGCTGATTCTTAGAGGCCAGATACTGTTCACCCAACCTGATCAATCGAGTGGATTTGTGTCGCGATACAGTCTCCTCTGGCCGGAACAGGCATGGTTGCTGTTTCGTTCGGACTTCAACGAAAACCAGATCGTCCCCATCTTCAGCCACCAGATCCAGTTCGCCCAGCGAGCATCGATAGTTGCGCTGAATCAATCGGTAGCCACTTTCTTGCAGGTACCTTGCGGCGATATCTTCGCCATGGCGCCCGATTTCGTGTCTGACGTCGGTCACAGCGGTAAGCCCCACTTTCTCTTCACCGGCTCGTAGGAGCACCGATGGTAGCTGCAGGGTCCGAGGGTTTGAAGCGCATTCTTGTGCAAGCCGGTTCCATAGCCCTTATTATTGATGAAACCAAAACCCGGGAAAACCCTATCGGCGAAGCACATCAGCCTATCCCTCGTGACCTTCGCGATAATGGAAGCCGATGCGATGGAGAGGCTTAGGCTATCTCCTCGTATGAGCGGACGTTGAGGTAGATCGCAATTTCGGAGCCTGAAGGCATCTATCAACAGGCAATCCGGCTTCACCGATAGCTCCTCCACTGCCCAAAGCATGGCTAATTCGCTGGATAATGTCAGCCCTAGCCGGTCGATCGTAGATGGCGAGACGATGCCGACGCCAACGTCGACGGCGCATTCAAGAATGCGCTGAAACAGCGCATCTCTTTGCTTTGGTGAGAGCTGCTTTGAGTCCCGTACTCTGCCCAGCAGCTCAAGATTTTGTTCTTCAGGAAATGGTAAACAAACGGCAGCGGCAACGAGGGGTCCCGCCCACGACCCCCGACCTGCTTCATCGATACCGGCTACCCGATAGTAGCCTTGAGCGGCTAGAAGCCGCTCCTCGCTACAATCAGGGATTTGTTGATGTGGTGGATGGAGAGAGGTGCGGGGACGCATAAGCACCCCCGTACCTTACGCCTTTTTCCCCTCGGAGGTCGAGCGGCGAGTGGCGGTAGGCCGCTTCTCCTTTATGCGAGCGGCTTTTCCGACCAGACTGCGCAGGTAGTACAACTTAGCCCGTCGGACCAAACCGCGGCGAACGACGTCAACCTTATCGACGCGAGGCGAAGCGAATGCGAAAGTTCGCTCCACTCCAACTCCATGGCTACCGATGCGTCGCACCGTGAATGTGCCGTCCGGTTGCTGCGGTTTGTTGAGACGAATGACAACGCCTTCGAAATTCTGCAATCGTTCGCGACCGCCTTCGACCACCTTGACACCTACTCTGACGGTGTCCCCCGGGCCGAAACCAGGGATATTCGGGTTTCGCTCTACGTCGAGAGCTTGATTGGGATTAATCACAGTTACCCCCTGGCCAAGTGCAACTTACAAACCGTTGAGCCAAGATTATACCATGCCGGTCGCCTCCTGGACAACGGCACTTCCGAACAGTAACAGCCACTCATCCGTGGCTCATGGCCCCATGTCCTGCATACTCGTGATATTTTTGATTATAACGTAACGCAGGACAAGAGGCTCTATCTCCTCGTCTCTATGCATCACCTTATGTAGTGTAGGTCAACGCGGTTGGATACCACCTTCGGAACGGCCTTTCTCAACGCCTCCCACACCTTCGCGCCGCTCGGCAAGCCGCTTTACGGCCTCTTTGACTCGACGCGAGACATCTTCAGCCTCCGCAGGATCAAGTACTGCCTCCAAACGCCTGATGGCATTTTCTGAGCCCCTAAACTCAACACCGCCGTGAAGCTCTCGGATCAATTTCAGGGCAAAGAGGCTCTCTTGTAGGATGCCTACGTCGGCAGTTAACCTTTGCAGCCCCTGTCGCCTGAGCGCTGCATCGATCTGGAGAGGCAACCCCGCCTCCTTCATCGCATTATGTAACTGCCGGAAACGCTCCGGCGCTATCCGGATACTATTGCTGCCGAGGCGAGCACCAAGCTGCTTCGACACTGCAGGAAGATCCATCAGACGATCCAGCTCTTCGGGGGATGTTGTCTGGACGATCAACGGCTGCTCGAGTCGGTATCGACCGTATTCAGACGCCCACAGCTCGATCTTTCTGAACGCTTCATCTGGAACTGAAACCTCCCCGGTCGACCGCAGCAACGTTCTCAACTCATCACGGCTCTTGCCGGCTTCCAGCGCTCCGTGGATCGAGGCTCGCGTCACCCTGTAACGGTTGATCTTACCCCGGCTTACCAGCTCCATGTACGGCTCCAGCCTGAAAAGCAGGGCTAGGTCACAGCAGGCCGGAGCCAAAACCTCCAGGTCGGCGGAGATCTGGATACTTGACTGGTCTCGACAAGTCGCGTTAGAGCTCGCGTCGTTGCCATCAGTTTTGTGGGCAAGCTGGATTATCGAAGTCCTTCCGTCGGGACTGGTCCCGTGTCTTAACGCGCCTAACCAACATAGTGGACCGTACAGAACGTACTTGATCCATTGTCCTTCCACTAGATCCCAGCTATCCGGGCCGTACAGCTCACCCCCGGTGATGGCGTCTACGATGCCCCAGGTGGGAGATGCATAGTCTTCACGCAAAAAGTCGGGATTAGTCGCCCGGAGTGCCTCGATGAAAGCCTTCTCATCTACCCATCTGCCTTCGCTGAACTCCTCGAGGTGGTGCAATAGCAGCCTTCTGCCCGCACGCTCGTCTATTCTTCGACTGCCCAGTGCCTGCTTTACCTTGCCTGGCCCCGCCAAATCGCTCCAGCTTTGGTCCCTGCAGTATCCCTCAACTAATCGACTTCGAATTTCATCATGTGTGCCGGCCAACAATTTCATGGCGTTCCTGGTGGTATATAGGCTGTTCCCGCGCCTGGTGAGCCAGCCGTTCGCAAGAGCTAGATGGAGCAGGAAGCGCCACCTGCATTCTCTCTTATCACCAGAACCTAGCGACTGATTTCCCAGCTCGCGCTCCAATCTGGATATCTCCGTTATTCCAAGAGATCCCCGGACTAACCTGCGTGTTCCCCGTGCTATGAAAGATAACAGGCAAAAGATGTCGAACGGGCCGTCTCTCTCGATGACGGCCTCTGGGGCGGGTAGAGACTCCAGTCGAGGTTTGGCCGGGCTGCTATCTACAGGTAGCAGCTCAGCTAAAGGTGAGCGCAACTCCTCGGGGATGTGGTATACCTCTCCTCGCCAGTTCCCCAGAGAACCGAAGCTGCGGTAGATGATGCCTTTGTGGGCGAGGGTAACGCGGGGCGATGTCATAGGTTGCTCACCAGACGAGCCGACCAGCTTGGGTGATGGGAACTGCCGGTCGAGGACGAAGGTTTTCTCCACCCAGTTACGCGACCGCATCACCTGGATCAAACTTTTCTCCTGCGGCGTTAACCCGGCCAGGAAAGAGGTAAGATGGCCGGGCTCCAGAAGCCGGTGGCATATCTGCTCCACCAGTTCCCCCCGCAGGGTTGTCTCCTCGGCAACAGCGCCATGGTTAGCGACGATCTTTCGCAGCAGCGACAGGGTGCACTCTTCCAGCGCTTCACGTAGCTTCATGGTAGCGCCTTTCCCTTGACTGTAATCCCCAGATCAGAAGAAAATAGTTCCCACAAGTTAGGAGGTGGCATAAAATGCCCAACAGCAATCCCGAACTCACCCGACTGGTACTTGGCCCCCTCCAGACCAACTGCTATCTGGTGGTATGCCCCAACTCTAGGGCCGCCGTGGTGATCGACCCAGCCGATCAGGTAGATGAGATCCTGAAGGCGGCGCAGCAGAAAACAGCCCGCATCGAACAGATACTGCTCACCCACATGCACCCCGACCATGTCGCCGCCCTCCCTGCCCTCCGTGAGGCAACCGGAGCGAAAGTGCTCGCCCATCGGCTTGAGGTGGATCTACTGAACAGCTCCGGCCGTTTCTTCGGGATCCAACCCGAGCAGTTGCCTTCGCTACTCCCAGACGTTCTACTCGAAGGTGGGGAGACAGTCAACATCGGCAATCTCAACGGCACGATCATCCATACTCCAGGACATACGCCCGGTTGCATCTGCCTGCAGTTGGGACACATCCTCTTTACTGGGGACACCCTTTTCTGCCAGGGCATCGGTAGGGTGGATCTACCCGGCGGGAATCTCGATAACATCCTCGCCAGTCTCCGGAAGCTGTTCACCCTGCCTGATGAAACTGCCGTCTACCCAGGCCATGGGCCATCGACGACCATCGGTGCAGAAAAACGCGACAATCCGTATGTAAAATTTTGACTATAATAGGTTGAGCTTAGGCCGCTCGTTCTATTGACGTCCGGATCGAGGGCAGCAGCGGCACTATCTGCTTCTTGCGGGACAGCACGCCGGGCATCTCCACCCGGTGGCTGTCTTCCAGGGGGCGATTAAGCGCCTCAGCGACCTCCCTTTCATAGCCCTCTATTAGGATTTCGGTCTGTTCGTGGGCGATATCCACTATCATGAGGATAACGCTGGCGTAACCCCTCTCCCGTTGAAGGGCTCGCATCTCCGCTAGCAACTCTGCCCTCTCGGCTGCCACTGCTGCCGCGTTGACGGTCTCCACACTGGAGACAGCGAAACGCAGGTCCCCGAGTGAGAACTCCTTCATATCCGCCAACAGCAGCTCCCTCGGTTTCTTCTCTGCTACGTCGGACGCCGCCGCTAGGACCGATTTCCCCAGTTCGTTCAGATCTACACCTGCTCGTTGAGCCAGCACCTCCGCTGCCATGCGGTCTTCCTGAGTGCTCGTCGGGGACTTGAACATAATTGTATCTGTAAGGATAGCCCCAAGCATGATCCCCGCAATAGGCTTGGGGATCTGGACCATGTTTTCCCGAAACAGCTTATAAACGATGGTGCAGGTGGATCCAAGTGGCTCGATGCGCACGTAGATCGGAGTATCGGTCCGGATATCGTAGATGCGATGGTGATCGATGATCGCGACGATCTCAGCTTCTTCCAACCCCTCGATGGACTGATTACGCTCATTGTGGTCCACCAGAATAACCTGGCGACGAGAAGGGCGCAGTATACCGCTGCGGGACAACAGCCCCACAACCCCTCCATCCGGATCGACTACAGGCAGCACCGGTTGACGCGCAAGCGAAGGCCGGACATCGTCCAGCAGCTCGTCTTCCTCTGCTGTGAGTACCTGGCTGGTCATTACATGCTTCACGGGAACGCTGAGGTTTAGTAGTTGGACAGTTTTGAATGTGTGGTGGTGCGAGGAGATCACGGTAACCCCGTTCTGGCGGGCTAGCTCTAAGATCTCCTCTTCTACGGGGAACCCCCCCGTCACGATGATAGCGCTGATCCCCTGCTCGATAGCCCTCCTTTGAGCGTCGGTCCGGTCGCCGATCACCATCAGGGAATCGGGCTCGATCCTTTGAACCATCGTATCCAGATTCATGGTGCCGACGAACACCTTGTCCCATTGGCGGCTGCCGCTGCCCTCCACCAGGACGTTGCCTCCCAGGGCTCTGGCTACGTTGGGCAGGTTGAGAGGGATCTCCTCGCTCACTGAAAGCCCCACCCCCCCCATGAACAGGCGAGCGAAGCTTTCTATCTGGATGAGACCACACAATCGCTCATCGTCATCAACCACAGGGATCGCTGGCAGGTCTCGCTCCTGCAACTCCCTCCCTACGTCGTAAAGCGAGTCGTCCTTGTTCACGGTTGTCGCGGGCGCCATCATGACGTCGGCAACCCGTACCTTGACGTCTTTGATATACACCGGCACGGCTACCGAGAAGCGGTTGAGCAGGTACTCCGTCTCCTTGCGCAGATCCCCTTGGCGGGCAGGAACCACGTTTTCTTTCCCCATCGCGCGAAGCAGGTAAGCATAGGCGATAGCCGCGGAGATGGTGTCGGTATCCGGCTTTTTATGCCCAACGACGTAGATATCTTTTGACATTACAGTATTGGTTACTTCCTATTTTTTGCTAACCTCGCGATATCCAGCAATTTCCGTGCAGCATCCCTAACGTTGGGTTGAGCGAAGACAGCTCTTACCACCGCTATCGAGTCGGCGCCGGCGGCAAAAACCTCGGCCGCGTTAGTT
>JBMNNU010000189.1:0-6329 GCA_050942695.1 Chloroflexota bacterium | reverse complement strand
GGGTCGCTGATCACGACAACTGCGTCGCCCTCGTTGGGAAGAGGGCGTTTGGCCAATGCTTCATCCAGGGCTCGCGCCACCTCGCCAGCTTGGTCTTCAGCGCCAGGCAGGAGCATGGGCTTGATCACATTGACTTTAGCCGTTTCAGGCAGATCGAAATCTATATGTGTTCTTCCGTAGGGTACGCTGTATTTAGCCATAGGGCACTCCTTACGTACGCAAGAGTAGACTCGATCATAGCACAAGGCAACTTTCAGGAATAGCCTGGGACGACAATCACAAAAACCTTGGCGTGAACGATAGTCCGATTTGTGCTTATTTTGTGTTTATAATGCGTGAATCTCATTCGGAGTATGGCAAGGTGAGGCATGTCAGGGTAGTTGTCCTCGAGGGTAGTCCTGAGGAAATCGGCCTGGCACACGGTCGGTTGCTGCGCCGAGAGATCGACTTCCTCGTTAGACAGATGAAGTATCACATCTTCCGCCGGGTGGGGCCTGTAAAGGGAGCAGGACTCTATCTGGCGGCCAGAACCCTATCCGTTATCTTGAGCCGCCACACCCCTCCCTCTTTTCGAGAGGAGTTGAAAGGTCTGAGCATCGGCAGCGGGGCAACCTACACCGACCTGCTGATGATGAACACCCTGGACGACCTGCTAAACATTCTGCGGCGTTTAGCCCCAAGAGCGCCCAAGCTAGGATGCTCCAGCTTCGTCTTGTTGGGTGAGCGGTGCCGGAACGGCACGATGCTGCACGGAAGAAACCTGGACTATCACTTCCGGGGCACCCCTTTAGATGACCATGGCGCCGTTGCGAGGTTACTGGTCGAGCGAAGCGTCGTTTTTGTATATCGCCCCAAAGATCGCTTCGGTTTCGTTTCGATAGGCTGGCCGGGGCTGGCTGGAGTGACGACAGCGATCAATGAGAAAGGGCTCTCCTTGGGCAATCTAACATCCTACGTCCGGGAAAACACGCCCACCGGCACCCCATCATCGTTCCTCTACCGCAGGTTGATGGAAGAGGCTGCGACTTTAACCGAAGCAGGATCGTTGCTTCGCTCATCACGGAGAACCATAGGCAACAACCTGATAGTGAGCTCCGGCCGAGAGAACTCGGCGCTCCTCTTCGAGATCACCTGCAAGAGAGTGTTTGAAGTAGCCCCTGAAGGAGGTGTTTTGGTCGCTACCAACCATTTTCTCAGCCAGGAGCTAGCTAGGCTGCAAAAACCCTACCTTCAGCCTCACTCGGTTCCCAGGTGGAGAAGGTTGCAACAGCTCTGTGGTCGCGAGATCACCGAGCCCGTCGACGGCATCACTATACTGGGGGACATCGGTTACGAGGGAGATGAGAGCAGCGAAAAACCGTTTGCCAGGATCGCGAACGATGGCACGGCAATCAGCGTGCTGTTCGAGCCGGCGGAAATGAAGATGTGGTTGGCGGTGGCGGCGGAACCTCCGGTTTCTCGAGGGGAGTTCATTCCGATCGACGTCCGGGCACTGCTCGCTCTGCCACAGGGCATCTCTACGATATAAAGCGAGAAGCTAGCAGCAAAATAGCGCGGCGCTAAAGCGACCGCGCTAAGAGACCGAAGCCCACTAAAGGGGCTAATCCAGTCCAGTGATAGCCGTTGATATTTATAGCCGATATAGCTTCCAGGTTAACGCAGTGGCCGATCTGATCCGTCGGATCGGTCGGATCGGACTGATCGGTCGGATCAGATCGGCCACTGCGAGAAACATGCGTTTTTACTGCTTCAGCAATCCCAGTAGAGCGCGACCAGAGAGGGCTACGCCGCTTGCCACCAGCGCCTTACCGATGTCTGGAAGGATGAAGGGCAAAACACCGAACTGCCATGCATTGTCCAACTGCGCAATCCAACTGGTCCCATTTGCCATTGCAAACCAGATGCTCAGCCAGGTTGCTCCGAAGATGTAGAGCGTAGGTATCCCGATAAGTCCTGCTAGGAAGAGGCGGACTCGTCCGGGCGTGGCTGTAGACTCGGCGACAAGCCCAACCACGTATGCCATTGCCACGCAGCCAACCAGATAGCCGCCGGTCGGCCCCAATAGCGCTAGCAGGCCGAACTTGCCCTGGGCGAATACCGGGGCGCCAGCGAGGCCGAGTGCCAGGTACTGCATCTGGCTCAGCGCGCCCAACCTGCTGCCGAGCAAGAGGCCGGAGAGGATGACGAACAGCACCTGTAGGGTAATCGGTACGGGGCCAATGGGCACATAAACTAATGCACCCAGCGCCGTCAGGCAGGCGAAGCCAGCGGCAAGG
The DNA here is from genome assembly GCA_050942695.1 of Chloroflexota bacterium. Taxonomy (GTDB): domain Bacteria; phylum Chloroflexota; class UBA6077; order UBA6077; family UBA6077; genus JBMNNU01. The sequence goes on along the minus strand of JBMNNU010000189.1, from coordinate 4,053 downwards.
ATGAATTGGCCATGAACCGATCGAGCCAGGGGAAGGGAACGTACCAGTGAATGCATCGCTGATCTCCTTTCCAAATTGTCATTCTGAACGGAGTGAAGCATCCCCATGCGGTCGGGGAGGGCTCGTGGAGATCCTTCTCTCGGCGCCCAGAATGGCAGTTACCACAACTGCTGTAGCAAATAATGGTGTCGGAGATATTAGCAGATGATTATTTGGACAGGCAACAACTGCAACCCTACTGTTAGGTTTTTTATGCGATGTAGAGGGTGGGCATGACGGCCTGGTTTTGCGACCGATTCAGGCCAGATGCTTATGGCTCTTTCCAGAAGGCTGTGCGCAGCAAGATCAGCACCGTCCAGAACTCTAAACGGCCCACGAACATGTTGAAGGTGAAGATCACCTTGGCTAGATCTGGTATCCAGGCGTAGTTGAAGAGAGGTCCCACCTGGCCGAACCCGGGTCCAACGGTAGCCAGGGTGGCTAACGAACCGGTGATAGCGGCGGAGAAGTCCAGCCCCATTGCCGAAACCGCCAGTGTGGAGGCCAGGAAGACGGCCTCATAAACGATGAAGTATGCGACTGTTTCGCGGACTATGTGGTCCGGAAGTGCCCGCCCATTCAACTTCAAAGGGCTGATTACCCTTGGATGGAAGACGCTATAGATCTGACGATGGGCGTATTTAGCCAACACGACCAGCCGCACGACCTTCAGGGCGCCGCAGGTTGAGCCAGCCGAGGCACCTACGAACATGGCGAACAGCATGAGCGTTTTGGAGAAGCCAGGCCATTGGTCGTAATCGGCGATCACCAACCCGGTGCCCGTTTGCAGCGATATATACTGGAAGGTACCCCTCGTCAGGATGTCGTAAAGGGAGGTGTCTCTAGCCTGCAACAGAAGGTCGGTAGTCACCAGCATACTACCCGCTACAACCATTGCGAGGTAGATCTTAAGCTCGGTGTTCTGCCACAGTTGGCGGAACTTAGCCTTCCAGAAAAAATAGTAGAGGCCGAAGTTGATCCCTCCCAACACCATAAAAACCGTTATTATCCAGTGGACTGCCGGGTTTTTGTAGTAGGCTATGCTGGCGTTTTTCGGGGAGAAGCCCCCAGTGGCGATTGCGCTGAAGATATGGCTAGCGGCATCGAAGATCGACATTCCGGCCAGCACCAACAAGATCACACCAAGAAGGGTGAACGCTACATAGGTTCGGAACGCCGCCCTCGCCGTCTCCTGGATTCTTGGTGTAACCCTATCTGCCTGGGGTCCGGATGCCTCGTCCTCGTAGAGGGCAGTGGCTCCACCACCACCCACTCTGACCAGGGGGACGATGCCCAAAAAGAGAGCAATTATCCCCAGACCTCCGATCCATTGGGTGAAGCTTCGCCAGAAGAGAATGCCCTGAGGCTGCGCCTCGATGTCGGCTAATACAGATGCGCCTGTGGCGGTGAAGCCCGACATCGCCTCGAAGTAGGCGTCGATGAAGCTGGTGAAGGTGCCGGCCAGCATGTAGGGCAGCGCGCCGAAGGCCGAGGCGAGCAACCAGGCCATTGCCACTACTACGAACGATTCCTTGCGCTGCATTAGCCCCGGCTGCTTTCGAGTCCAGAACCATAGCGACCCGCCGACGCTGATGGTTATCAACGATGATGCCAGCAAAGCTGGCCAGTCGCTCTCCTGAAGGAGGAGGCTGACGCCCAAAGGAACCAGCATCAGCCCGCCCAGAAGAAACAACAGTATGCCCAGGACATGACCTACAACGATGAGCCTCATGCCGGTTCGAACAGCCTCTCTACGGCTGCTATGGCCGATGGTAATGCGACCACCACCACGCGGTCTCCGGCTTCCATATAGGTATCGCCGTCGGGCACGATTGCTTTACCATTTCTTAAAATCGCCCCGAGAATGGCATTTCTCGGGATCTTAAGCGCCTTAAGTTGGCGGCCTACTACGGGGGATCTCTGGGATACCAGTATTTCGATCGCCTCAGCCTGCTGCTTTTCCAGCAGCATCACCGAGAGAACCTGGCCTCTGCGAAGGAATTTCAGGATAGCGCCAGCGCTCAGCAGTAGCGGGCTGATGGCGGCGTCGATACCGAATTTTTCAGCCAGAGGGATGTACTCGGGCTCGTCGAAAACCGCGATAGTTCGCTGAACCCCCATCTGCTTAGCAAGGGCTGCCATCAGGATATTGAGTTCGCCTCTAGCGGTGATGGCCACGAACGCGCCGGCGCCGGCGATCCCCTCTTCTCTGAAAACGTCCAGCTCATGCTCGTCTGAGCAGATGACCTTGGCGTTCTTTAGCTCCGCCGCCAGAGCCTCGCAGCGATCCATCTTCTGCTCAATCACCTTCACGCCAACGTTATGGCGCTCCAACATCTTTGCAAGCCTGTAGCCGATGCGGCCGCAACCGAAGAGGGTTATGTTTCGAGGTACGCCCGCCCCTTTCTGTACGCCGAAAAGCGGCTCTATGTCCCGAACATCCAGCCGGTTCATAACGACGTAGATGTGGTCGCCGGGGCGGATCACGTCGTCGCCATGGGGAATCACAGTGCCCTCAGGCCGGACTACCGCGACGATCTTACAGGGTTTGGGAAACTTGACCATCGACAGAGGCATTCCGGCGATCGGAGTTTGGGTGATATGGTACTCCTGCATCCTGATCTTGCCGGCTCCGAAATCCTCGGCTGCTATTGCTGAGCCGGAGACGAGAATATCGATGATCTCCTCCGCGGTCTCCACCTCCGGGGTTACCACGTGGTCGATCCCCAGAGCTGAAAAGGCTACATCGCCGTTGCCTGCCTCCAGATACTCTTCCCGCCGCAGCCGGGCTACTGTCCGCTTGGCTCCCAACTGTTTAGCGGTAAAGCAGGCGATCATGTTCACTTCGTCCATGTCGGTGGCCGCAACAACCAGGTCAGCCTGTTTGGCTCCAGCCTCCTCGAGCACCTTGCGATCCGCGCCGCTTCCGGAAACGGTCATCACGTCCAGCTTTCGCTGGATTCGGTCGATTTTTTCCTGGGATTGTTCGATAACTATGACATCGTGTCCTTCGTCAGACACCATCAAAGCAGTGTTATAACCGACGACACCAGCACCAATCACGATCACTCTCATTGAACGGCAAACGCCTCCTGGTTAATACCGTGGTCACGAGCGCAAATATCCCGCTGCCCATGAAACCTTAGATAAATCCCCAAAGCATCTACGTTATCATGAGTAGACTTGAAACCAGCAAGCTGAGGCAAGGTAGAAGATGGTCTTGAGGAGGTTAGAGATTTAGCGGAGCGCGGCGCTGGGCACTGCACTCGGTATCGACACCGATATTGAAAGGCAGAAAAACTAATTAGTGTTACTATTTCCACCAGACCGACCATCGCCGGAACGGTCGAGATCCCATCGCCGTCAGGGATGACAGCGCGAGTTACCGGAAAAAGCTGCGCTTCCGATCCTGATTACCTTCGCTTTTTTTCCCTTCGTTTGTCACTTGCGACGCCAGCGCCTGGATTCCCCTGGCTAACGGAGAGCCAGAGCGGGTCTCTACGAGAGTCTCTCCCTTCAGCGCTGTCTTTGCCGCCGCATCGCCCCCATAGGGCAACTCGGCGAACAGCTTCCTCTGCAACGCCTCCTCGAGCTGCCCTCGTGAAAGCGTCTTGAAGGGAAAGATATTATTCATCACATAATGGACCCTATCTCGCTGGATATGCAAGACACTGTCGCATATTCTCTGACATTCTCGAATATCGCGCAAGAGCGACATTTCTGGTGAGCAGAGCACGAAGATTTTATCCGAGGCCTCAAGAGCTGCCAGCACCGGATCGGTAAACTGGGAACTTGTGTCTATCACCAGGTAGGCGAAGTGGCGCCGAAGCTGCTGGAGTGCTATTCCCACCGTTTCTGCAGTGACCAACTCGCCCTCCTCGGGCTTTAGGGCTCCGGCCATCACACGAAGGCTGCTGGATGGGTGAATCGCCAGGTAGTGATCCATGTTCTCCGGCAGATCCAGGCGCCTGAGGGCTTCGGGGTTTGCAGTTGCCAAACTGGATTTGGGCGCCA
>JBMNNU010000188.1:0-6492 GCA_050942695.1 Chloroflexota bacterium | reverse complement strand
CGGACCGTCACCCCCGGGCAGGCGTGAACATCCCGTATGGCTTGTCCACGCAGGTATCCCGAAACCCATTCACAGAAATCCACCTGGTTAGATACCAAACATCCCGACAGGAAGGGCAATGTGGAGCAAAGTGTCAAACAGATAGTACACTCCGAAGCTACCTGCCACCATGACTACAGCCGTGATAATTGGATTCACCCGTCCAAGAGCCGCTAACAGCAGAAGGAAAAAAACCAGCATGGTAAGGCGAAAGCCTAAAGGTTCCATCAGTAGAACCGTTCCTGCCACAGCGACTATGATAGCGATAATACGCAAATACCCCGCCCTGGAAGGGAAGAAATCCGCAGGTATCGGATCCATTGCCGAGCGAGTAACCTGTAACAGTTTCACGCCTGCCAGTAGCCCTATCACTATTGAAATCCAGAAGGGAAAGAAGCCAGGGCCGGGTCCCAACGGCGTATAGAACCTAAGCTTCATCGATTCGTTAGCTACGAAAGCAGCTAACAGGATGAAAAGCACACAAGTGACCTGGTGAACGAGCTTCAAGGAATTTCCTCCATTGAATTCAACTGTACATGGAAGAGAGTATATTTCGCAGTTGAATTCTGATAGCCAGGAGTGCACTCGGTCTTGCAGACCATCATTACTTATCTTCGCTCTCTTTTATAATCCGCTCGTACACTGGTATCAGTTCAGCTTCTCTCTCCTGCCAGTAGCTGGCAAACTCTTCTGGATTCATGTAATGAACGGCCAGTTTGCTAGCATCCATGTTCTTCCGGTGTTCCTCGTCCTCAGTGGCATTCTTCACCGACAGACTCAAACGGTCGACAATTTCCTTGGGGGTTCCGGCTGGTGCACATAAACCCTTGTAGGGTGTAGAGTAAAACGGATAACCCATTGACTCAAAGGTCTTCACACCAGGCCAGTATTTCGATTCTTGTTTATCCTGGACCCCAAGAATTCGCACTTCCCCGCTCTCCATGTACGAAAGCATCGATGGGCCAGCGGTGAAATCAACATCAACGTGTCCTCCGAGGAATGCCGCTGAAGCTTCAGCGATTCCATCGAAGTGCACTATCTTAAACTTGGCGCCTGTCACCTGCTCCACCGTTAGAACCGCTAGATGTGGAGTACTCCCTATCCCAGAAGTCGTGGCGGTGATTGTACCGGGATTTGCCTTTGCAGCATCAATCAAGTCTTTGATCGTCTTGTAAGGGCTGGAACTCTTGACGACTATCAGGCCGGGCGTGTCTAAATGATGAAGGGCAATCGTTTGGAAGCTCTCACGTGTGTAAGGAGCTTCTCGACGCGGATCAACGTAGGTGCCAACCATTGCTGGAAGGATGACGACTCCCAGCGTATAGCCATCCGGCTTGGCTTTTGCCAGTTCGGTGTAGGCTATCTGGCTGGTGGCGCCAGGCTTGTTCACAACCTCTACTGGCACCCCCAAATCCTTCTCCATGAACGATGCTAGATGCCTAGCGGCAACATCGGTGGTTCCTCCAGCAGAATATCCAACTAGAATGGTTATGGCCTTACCTTTTGCCGGAAAGTCTAGCTTCTCGGCAGCAGCTGCTGTAGGAGCCGCGGTAGGTACAGCAGAACCATCCTTAGGAGCTTCAGCCGTCGTTGCTGGTTTGGTAGGAGCGGCGGTTGGGCTAGATGCAGATCCGCCATCCGAACAAGCAATGACTAAAAAACTGAGCCCGATCACTACAACTGAGAGTAAAACAGAATAGCGCTTCATGATCTCCCCTTTCTAGTATCCATAGCTATCAGTCGATACGACTGATACCAGGTCGATGTTTCAAAGCACCCTTTCCAACCCGAAAGTTAGCTGTGGGCTTTAGGACGCCTTAATACCAAATTCACCACAGAGTCATCCGACGATTAGCCTTTTGCCACCCAGGTTATCAACTGCTGCCACATCCGTTTATACCCCACCCAATCGACGAACTCAGGCGGGCACCAGTGGGGGCCGCAGTCGGAGGTGAAGGCCGCCGATCGGCCTTTCTGGAAATCCCACACCGTCAGCAAAGGATCCTGTCCGATCTCGACAAGTGTTGTTGACCCAGGCTTGGCCTGAACCCGATTGTATCCTAGTAGATGCGGCCATTCCCGGGGCATATCGGCAATAACAGGATGCTCGGCACGCACCTTGGGCCGTTGCCCTTCTGGGGCCTCGACCCGATCATCCATCGGCAGAATACGCACCGGAAGAACCTCCTCCACCGGTGTGCCGGAGTAGCGAGCTCGCCCATCAATGCCCTGGAAGGTCAGATAGCCTCCAACCATCACCAGGCCTCCCCCAGCGGTCACGTATTCTTTGAGGAGGGCTAGGCGATTTGGCATCACCATAGAACGATCGAAGGTATCAGGGCTAAGCAAGAGAGTATTGGCGCCGATATCGCTCAACACCACCACGGAGTAGTTCTTCAGCGCATCGAGTGTGGTCGGGAACTGTACCGAGGCAAGGTGATTTGGCAGATAGTCGACAGTCATCTTGGCCTCTTCCAAAGCCGCACGAAGATGACCTACCCCTTCGGCATAGCTAGTAGTCGTAAAGGAATCAAATCCCTTCTGATGGATACAGTGTGTAATCCATGACTCGCCGGCAATTAGCACACGGATCGATGGACTCACTCTTTTTCTTCCTCCATTAACTCACATTATTAGATAGGTTGGTGACTGAGACTCAAAACTGCCCGGTCAACAAATGGTTGATCTTCAACTCGGTTGAAGCCACTGAAACTGTGCGCAGTCTACCTCCCGCCTGCAAAGACGCCTAACATCCCCTAAGGATGGTAGAGACGCACGAGCCCCAACGCGTGTTACCGCTAGCGAGCCGGCTAGTACTCCAAAGTGAACCGCTTCGAAAAACGGTGCATCTGCTACGATACTCCTGGCTAACGCACCCACAAAAGCGTCTCCTGCGCCGGTAGCGTCAACCACTTGAACGAGCGGTGCTGGGACGTGAATCGGCCCGGTTCCGTCATCCGCCACGGCCCCCGCTTTGCCCAGGGTAACCACCACTCGGTTCGGTCCCATTTGGCGTAGCAGCCTGACGACTATTCGAGCGCTCTCTAGCCCGGTTACCCTCATACCTGTCAATTGCTCCGCCTCGACTTCGTTGACAACCAGATAGGCAACATCAGGAAGGACACTGCGAGGACACTGATCTGCTGGCGCAGCGTTCAGGAGTACCGGCACGCCCTTGATAGCAGCTATCCGCACTGTCTCCTCAATAGCCGCAGATGGGATCTCGCATTGAAGCACTACAACACCTGCCGTCTCGATAGCCGAACGGGCGGAGGAAATTGCATTCACATCGATGGCTAAATTTGCTCCCGGCGCTACTGCAATTTGGTTCTGTCCGCGCTCGTCAACGACAATGACAGCAATCCCTGTCGTTCCGGACACCGTTTCCACCATGGATACGTCGACACCCAGTTCCCTTAGCCCCATAACAAGCCGCTCTCCGAAAGCATCTCGCCCAACCCTACCCACCATTCGGACGGCAGCCCCAAGGGCGGCAGCGGCAGCCGCTTGGTTCCCTCCTTTACCACCTTCTGCGAAGGTAGCATCCGAACCCAGCACTGTCTCACCTGCCACAGGAAGTCGCTGCACTGGAACAGCAACATCCATATTCAAGCTCCCGACTACAACGATTACTTTTCCCATAGCGTTAAGCCACACAGCCAGTGGATTCTCTAGCAACTAGATCCACGGGTATTACCAATCGATTCATAGTAGATGTACGATTCGCTGGCTGTTGAGTTAACTCCTTCAACACCTGTTGAGCAATCACATCCATTGGCTGGCGAACCGTTGTTAGGCGAGGAAGCGTGAGCTTGCTGAGGCTGATGTCGTCGAATCCCACTACAGACAATCTAGAAGGCACGGAGCGACCATGATCGTGGGCTGCTCTAATCACACCCAAAGCCATCAGGTCGTTAGCGGCGAAGATAGCCGTAATCCTTGGATCGCGATCTAGCAACTGGCTAGCCACTTTATACCCTTCATCAGCCGTAAAGGAGCAGAAGGCTATCATCTCCTCAGGGAGAGATAATCCTTCCGAGGTTAATATCTCTCGAAAGCCATCTAAGCGATCCAAACTGGACGACAGGGCAGGCGGGCCGGTTATACAAGCTACATATCGATGCCCCAACTGGATGAGATGACGTGCAGCCAGTTCACCTCCTTGTCGGTTGTCCACTAGAACAGTGGGCACCGGAACGCCCGGCACGTCACGGTCGACTAGCACCAAGGGGACCCCCGCGTCAACCGGTAGTCTCACTCCCTTGGGATCGCCACTAGTTGAAATAAAGATGATTCCATCTACCCTCTTTTTGAGCAGTAATTCAACAGAGGAGACCTCTCGACAGGGAAGCCCGCCGGTATTGCACATCATCAAGCCTAATCCCGCCGAAGAAACGGTTTGCTCGATGCACCAGGCCAACTCGGCAAAGAAAGGGTTAGAGTTGTCGGGTACTACGAGTCCGAGAGTGCCGGTTCGATTGCTCCGAAGCCCTTGAGCAATTGCGTTAGGGCGATAACCTAACTCTGCTGCAGCCCTCCTAATCCGCTCGGCTGTCTCTGGTTTGACAAACCGAGTGCCTGTGAATGTATTAGAAACCGTCCCGATGGAAACCTTCGCCCGCGCTGCTACATCTTTAATCGTAACCATGTCATTAAAACGTTTTAATAGAATTTGGTACCAGTCTACTGCTTGCCCTGCTACCTGTCAACACATCGCTTGTTCAAACATCATACGAACTCGATATACTGCTCGTTTTTGTCAAAATGAGAGATAATCGCTACTGGAAAACAGCGCAGGGTTATGTACCGTGATAACGCATAAAAATGGACCTTAGATTTTCCTATTGACACTCCACGTCACCTCTCTTAAGTTAGCCACACCCATATTCCTGTACTATTAATTCTTTCACAGACTTGGAAGATGGTGTTGCACCGAACTAAGCTGGCCGTTATCGTAGTCCTGTTTGTTATTATCAGCACCCTACCCCAAAGCGGCGGAGCCCTGCTGGCAGTTGCGCAGGGCGCCGGCTTCGCCGTCTGCCACCAACTGCCGGAGCATTCACTTCACATGGATGGCCAGCAGTTGCCACTCTGCGCCAGGTGCACCGGCATCTATCTGGGGTTCCTTGTAGGGCTGTTGGGCTTGGCGTTGCAGGGGAAGCTACGGGCGTCCACACTACCATCCTGGTCGATGGTAGGCATCCTGCTTAGCAGCTTCGTCTTGATGGGGCTGGATGGTTTTAACTCCCTCCAGGCATCATTCGGCGAAGCACCCCAGTGGTACCAGTCGACCAATCTCCTGCGCCTGGCCACCGGCACAGCGGCGGGAGTCTCTCTGGCATTGCTGATGATGCCTCTCCTGAACGACGCTCTCTGGGCGGAGCCCGATCGATCGGCCAGCGTCGACGACCTGGGAGACCTGGTAGGCTACGCCATTCTGGCATCCCTGGTCGTGGCGCTAGCCAACTCGGAGCATCCGGCAATGCTCTTCCCATCTGCTCTGGCCGGAGCTGCGGGGGTTATCGCCGCTCTATCTGTTGCTGGCGCGACCCTTGCCTCTACTTTGTTAGGTCGTAAGATAGTGGGAGTTGCGTGGGCGCACGCCTCTCGGCCGCTTTCAGCCGGACTGGCCCTGGCAATATTCGCCATAGCCCTGGTAGGGGGCGCGCGGGCTTACTTTTCCCTGCCTCTCGGTTTATAACATGTACAGGACTTTCCGCCGTTATACCGGAACCGGCAGTGCAACCTGCGCGTTACCAGAAAAACTGGCGTAGAGGCATCGGGCGGGCACGGTAGCCCGCCCCTGTGCCATCTGGGGATTTGGTACGCAACGGAAGCTTGCTCATCGTTGCGGCCCCACGAATGCCGTGGATCTGCTCCGACCTCCTCAGGCGACCTTCTGGTACCTGGGCGGCAGTTCCTCCATTACCCTGGCCTGTTCCATCGACTTCGCCGTGGCGCCGATGAGCAGGGTTCCCATAAGGAGTTCCCACACTCCCAGGAGCCGCAGCGCATTGGTCGATAGCTCGGCAAACTCAGCCCTCGCCTTGATTAACCGCCTGGCGGTATCGGGAAATCCCAGGAGAAGACCGCCAGCGATCAGCGAAATAAAGCCCATTCCGCGAGCTAACTGCTGCATTGCACGCCTCCCGTCAAAAAGATTCGCGGGTAGCCCGCATCGTCCGTGCCAGATAGCACTCAAGTGTAAAACTAGGCACCAATAATGCTAGCTACTCCTTCATCAAAGGATACGGCTGAGTCGGGCAGCTACTCTCGATCGACACCATGAAGCCTCAAGTACAACGACAAACAGACATCCTTGCTCAAGAGATTGTGCATACGGTCATGCGCGGAGACGAAGACTCCGCCTTGCGGATCTTAGAGCGCCTGATAGCATCTGGCCTGGATGGCCGGACTATATTCCTGGACGTTTTTCAACCAGCCCTCTATAAG
>JBMNNU010000187.1:0-6506 GCA_050942695.1 Chloroflexota bacterium | reverse complement strand
GGGACCCTTTCCACATCGATTACTACTCGGCCGCTCTGCGGGCGGCAGCGGCCCATTACCGGTTCGAATTCGACCTGTCTCTCCCAGTCAAAGAGTACACTCAACTGCAGCGCGACCTGCTGGTCTACGGTGTGGACAGCCCCCGCTTTCGCCGCCACTTCCCGAATGTTGAGCCGCCATCCGCCGTCCGCCGAGGGCGCTTCGAGGGCGTCGCCACCAACATCCTGCGTCGTTACACAGAACATATTCACCAACACGCCCACCAGGCCGACTACCGCGATAAGCTGGAGGAGTACCTGGTTGTTCAAAGTTGCCCGGATTGCGGCGGAACTCGTCTGCGACCCGAAAGCCGGTCTGTTACAGTCGCCGGCCAAAACATCGTAGCACTCTCGCGTCTACCGCTAACCGATCTGAGCGCCTGGCTGGATAGCCTCTCCACCGTTCTCAGCGACGACGAGATGGTCGTCGCCGGACCTATCCTGCCCGACCTGAAGCTGCGCATAGACCGGGTGGTCGGGGTCGGCGCTGGTTACCTGACCCTGGAGCGCTCTTCGCCTACTCTCTCAGCCGGAGAGTCGCAGCGACTGCGGCTTGCCTCTCTGCTCGGTTCGGGGTTGAACGGGGTGCTGTACGTCTTCGACGAGCCGACCATCGGGCTGCACAACCGCGACACCCAGCGACTGATCGAGGTCTTGCGCCGCCTGCGCGATCTAGGCAACACCGTCCTTGTTATTGAGCACGACCTGGAGGTGATCGCCGCCGCAGATTACGTGGTGGACTTTGGCCCGGGCGCCGGCAAGCATGGAGGGCAGGTTGTCGCGGCTGGCACGCCAGCAGAAATCGCCTCGCAGCCGGAGTCGATCACCGGGGACTACCTGGCCGGGCGGGCGTCCATCGTTGTCCCAGTGCGCCGCCGCTCTCCGAATGATAAAGCCATAACCATCCGCGGTGCTCGCGAGCACAACCTCCAGGATATCACTGTGCGCATACCGTTGGGTTTGCTGGTTGCTGTAACGGGTGTATCTGGGTCTGGAAAAAGTTCGCTTGTGTTCGACATCCTCGACCGCGCTCTTCGCCGGCACCTTGGAAGCGGGTCTGGCGAAGTCCCCGGCGACCATGATTCTATCGAGGGTTGCGAGCAGATCGATAGAGTCATCACCATCGACCAGCAGCACATCGGGCGCATTCCGCGATCGAACGCCGCGACCTATTCGGATACGTTTACCCCGATCCGCGCTGCCTTTGCGGCTACCCCTGAGGCTCGTAGCCGCGGGCTATCCACCCGTCACTTCTCGTTCAACGTCCCGGGCGGGCGCTGCGGGCGCTGCGAGGGCGCTGGTGTCCTGACCGTCAAGATGCAGCTTCTGCCGGACGTGGAGGTGCGCTGCCCGGCCTGCCACGGCCGCCGCTTCACCCGCGAACTGCTCGAAGTGCGCTATCGCGGCCACGATATCTCTGAAGTGCTCGATATGACCGTCGAAGAGGCGCTGGAGCTGTTCGAGGACGTTCCCGCCGCTCGTTCCCGCCTCCAGGTGCTGTCCGACGTTGGCCTAGGCTATCTCCAGCTCGGCCAGCCCGCTACGACACTTTCGGGGGGCGAGGCCCAGCGGGTGAAGCTGGCGAAGGAGCTGGGTCGCCGAGTCACCGGCCGCGCCCTCTATCTACTAGACGAGCCTACTACCGGCCTGCACCTGGCCGACGTTGCCCGTTTACTGGGGGTTCTCCAGCGCTTGGTGGATGCGGGCAACACAGTGGTGGTCGTAGAGCACAATTTGGAATTGGTGAAGGCGGCCGACTGGGTCATCGACCTCGGGCCGGAGGGCGGTGCGGCAGGCGGTAGATTGATCGCCGAGGGCACACCCGAACAGGTCGCCCAGACCCCCGGCTCCTACACAGGGCAGTGCTTGAGGAAGATACTAGGCTTGTAGCAATCCAAAACAGCCGTGCAACCGCTCAACAGCGTCCCGTGTTCGGCAGCGTATGCGCATCGTTCGCGAATGGTTGTTGATAGACTGGAATTACTAAGTCGGCAGGTGCGCGTCAAGACCCGTAAAGGCGCTGACCTCGTCGCCTGGCCATAAATGGGCCAGGCTGAGACGCTCAAGGCATGCTTCACAGTACGAGTCACAATGTAGCGTCAGGCTTTGTGCCTGACGTGGTACCTCGTCGGGGACAAGCCCCGACGCTGGTATGCCTCCACTAACTCCAAAGCTAGAAGGCCAAACGCAAACTTCCCGTCCCTGGTCCTAATATCGAACCGCTCCGCGCACCGGAATCCGAACTTGACGTAATACCGGGGGTTCCTGTAAATTAGGACCGAGTCGAACCCATTTTTTCGAGGACTTCACTAAAACGTGCAGTCAGTGTAAGATTAGACTGTCGTAACGGGATCCCTAGCCCATCGCCTCGCTAGGCTATGGATTAGGGCTTTCGTGAGACGGTATTAGCGCACTGCGTCGCTGACATTTCCCACCAGCCATCCTCCTAAAATAATGCTGGCTCAATGGATAAGTCGTGCGTTGCAGTGAAGTCGCGCAACTTGGAGAGAAAGGATGATTGAAGCACAACTCTCTGATAAGCCCTCCCGAGTAGGGCTATTGGCTCTCTTTCGTTCCACTATCGGCATGAAAGTAGTCATGGCTGTCACCGGATTTATCCTTTATGGGTTCGTTTTCGTGCACATGTGGGGCAACCTCAAAGTTTACGCAGGGCGGGAGTACCTCAACCACTACGCGGAGTATCTGCGCGTGCTGGGCGCCCCCATTCTCGGATACGAGCATGCCCTCTGGATCCTACGTGTAGTGCTGATAGTGTCGGTGGTTCTGCACCTGTACTCGGCAACGGTGCTAACGCTGCGGGATCGAGCGAGTAGGCCGGTTGGTTATGCAGTGAAGAAGGATCAGGTGACTAACTACGCATCGCGCACTATGATCTGGGGGGGGATCATCGTAGCGCTCTTCGTTATCTACCACCTGCTGGACCTGACCGTCGGCACCCTGAATCCCAGCTATACGCAGGGTGACCCCTACGGCAACCTGGTCGCTAGCTTTCAAGTAGCGCCTGTGGCGATCTTCTACATCCTGGCCGTGTCGGCGTTGGGTTTACACCTCTTCCACGGTGTTTGGAGCATGTTCCAGACGATCGGCTGCAATGGGCCTAGGATCGACAAAGTCTGGCGTGCGCTGGCCGTGCTGACGGCAGGCGCCTTCGTGTTAGGCAATAGTTCGATCCCCATATCGATCTTGGCCGGCCTGGTCAAATAGTTAGGAGCGGGAATGAGTAATATGGAAAACGACGCTACTACATTCTACGATGTAGCTCAGGAGACGCTGGACGGCAAGATCCCGCCGGGGCCTATCGAGCAGAAGTGGGAGAAGTACCGCTTCGATATGAAGCTGGTGAACCCGACCAACAAGCGAAAGTACACGATCCTGGTGGTCGGCTCCGGGCTTGCCGGTGCGTCCGCTGCTGCTACCCTGGCCGAACTTGGCTACGACGTCGAGTGCTTCTGCTACCAGGACAGCGCCCGACGCGCTCACAGTATCGCCGCCCAGGGGGGCATTAACGCATCTAAGAACTATCGCAACGATGGCGATAGCACTTTCCGTCTGTTCTACGACACCGTCAAGGGCGGGGATTTCCGGGCGAGGGAAGCCAATGTCTACCGGCTCGCCGAGGTCAGTGTCAACATCATCGACCAGTGCGTAGCCCAGGGCGTGCCGTTTGCTCGCGAATACGGCGGGCTGCTGGATACACGCTCCTTCGGCGGCGCCCAGGTTTCGCGTACCTTCTACGCTCGCGGCCAGACTGGGCAGCAGCTTCAGTTGGGTGCCTACCAGGCTCTCTCCCGCCAGATCGGTAGAGGTGCGGTGCGCATGTTCCCTCGCACCGAGATGCTGGACCTGGTGGTGATCGACGGCCGAGCGCGAGGCATCATCACGCGCAACCTGATCACCGGGCAGATCTCCTCCCACGTAGGGGACGCAGTTGTGCTGGCTACGGGGGGGTATAGCAACGTATTCTACCTCTCCACCAACGCCAAGGGCTGCAACGCCACTGCTATCTGGCGAGCCCACAAGCGAGGCGCGGCCTTCGCCAACCCCTGCTACACCCAGATCCACCCCACCTGCATCCCTCAATCGGGCGATTACCAGTCCAAGCTGGTGCTGATGAGCGAGTCGCTGCGCAACGATGGGCGCGTGTGGGTGCCCAAGAAGGCGGGCGATACCCGAAAACCCGTCGATATCCCCGAGGACGAGCGGGATTACTATCTGGAGCGCAAATACCCCAGCTACGGCAACCTGGCCCCGCGCGATATCTCCTCGCGTGCAGCCAAGGAGGTGTGCGATGAAGGGCGAGGCGTCGGACCCGGTGGGCGGGGGGTGTACCTGGACTTCTCGGATGCCATCAAGCGGCTCGGCAAGAGCGTCATCGAAGAGCGCTACGGCAACCTCTTCGAGATGTACGAGCGGATTACCGGCGAGAACGCCTATATAGAGCCGATGCGCATCTACCCCGCGCCTCACTATACGATGGGTGGCCTCTGGGTTGACTACGAGCTGATGAGCACCATCCCTGGCCTCTACGTGCTGGGAGAGGCTAACTTCTCCGACCACGGGGCCAACCGACTGGGCGCCAGCGCCCTCATGCAGGGGCTGGCCGACGGCTACTTCGTCCTGCCCAACACCATCGGCAACTACCTCGCGCAGACGGGGTTCACCAAGGTGGACGCTGACCATCCTGCGTTCCGCGAAGCCGAGCAAGGGGTGCAAGACCGAGTTAAACAGTTGCTCTCCATCAACGGCAAACGCTCGGTGGACTCTTTCCACAAGGAGTTGGGTCGAGTGATGTGGGAGGAGTGCGGCATGGCGCGCAGCGACGAAAGCCTTCGCAGGGCACTAGCCAGGATCCCGGAGATACGGGAGGAGTTCTGGACGAACCTTCGCGTGCTGGGCGACGGCAACGAATTGAATCAGTCGCTGGAGAGCGCCGGCCGTGTGGCCGACTTCCTGGAGCTGGCCGAGCTGATATGCATCGACGCGCTACATCGAACCGAGTCATGTGGAGGCCACTTCCGTGTAGAGAGTCAGACACCGGACGGAGAGGCGCAGCGCGACGACGAGAACTTCGCCTACGTTGCGGCATGGATGTATCAGGGCCAGGGTAAGAAGCCGCTGCTCTACAAAGAACCGCTCAATTTCGACGCGGTACACTTGGCCACGCGGAGCTACAAGTAGTATCCCTATAGCGGGTCCAGGGCGCAGCGCCTGGCGGGGCGTGGGGTGTCCCCCACATTCCCTTAATCGATTATTATTAGCATCTTCTAATATGGGTAGTAAACGATGAAACTAACTTTGAAGGTGTGGCGTCAGAAGAACGCAAAGGACAAGGGGCGTTTTGTCAGCTACGAGCTCCCCGACGTCAGCGTCCACATGTCTTTTCTCGAGATGCTTGACGTCCTCAACGAAAGGCTGATCGCGAAGGGCGAGGAGCCCATTGCCTTCGACCACGACTGCCGCGAGGGAATCTGTGGAACGTGCAGCATGGTGGTCAACGGCATACCTCACGGGCCGCAGAAGGAGACGACAACCTGCCAGTGCCACATGCGCAATTTCAAGGATGGCGACGTGATCACCATCGAGCCGTGGCGCGCGCGGGCGTTCCCGGTCATCAAGGATCTAGTGGTCGATCGAAGCGCACTCGATCGAATAATCCAGGCTGGGGGGTTCATCTCCGTTGGGACCGGCAGCGCGCCTGATGGCAATGCCATACCGGTGCCAAAGGATGCAGCCGAGCTGGCTATGGATGCGGCGGCATGCATCGGGTGCGGTGCCTGTGTGGCCGCCTGCCCCAACGCCTCGGCCATGCTGTTCGTCGCGGCCAAGGTGTCGCACCTTGGTTTGCTGCCGCAGGGGCAGCCGGAGCGGCAGAGGCGGGTCCGGGCCATGGTAGCCCAGATGGACGCCGAGGGTTTCGGCGCCTGCTCCAACCACGGTGAATGTGCCGCAGTGTGCCCCAAGGGCATAGACCTCAGCTTCATCGCGCGGCTCAACCGCGACCTCGTCGGCGCGACGATCCTGGGGTAGAGCAAAAACCTCAACCTGTTCGCAATGGCCAAGACGCCCGCCGGAAATCTCCGGCGGGCGTCTTGCTGCTCCGTGGATCGATCAATACGTATTATCGTTACTATGATCCATTCGCTGAAGAGGGGCATCGGTATAAACGATGGCTGCGTTTGGAACAAAAGTACGAGCCTCCAGAGTCCAGAAACACAACATTAATCAACGACAAGCTCATACAAAATGCGTATTTGCCGTTGCCTGCCTTTTGATAGGATAAGCAAGGCTTAGTGATCCACCATATTGATTTTGCCAGGCGGACAGAGCTACCGCCCAAAATATATCCGCAACCTTATGGCCGTTAACAAAACAACCGAACGCATCTCATCTCGCGGTGGTCGGTCTGATCCGTCGGATTGGTCGGATCGGACTGATCGGTCGGATCAG
>JBMNNU010000186.1:0-6543 GCA_050942695.1 Chloroflexota bacterium | reverse complement strand
ATTGGGGAGAAGCGACCAAGCAACCGAGTTTCTATCGCCGGAGATATGCCTTCCTGCGGTCGGGCAGGGAGCGCTGGCGGTACAGGTGAGGGAAGATGATAGGGAAGCCAGGGATGCGGCAGCGACTCTGGAACACCCGGCGACACGTGTAGCGACAGAAGCAGAAAGAGCCTTTTTACGGTCGGCCGGCGGTGGATGTCAGCTCCCTATAGCTGCTCTGTGCGTTTTTGATGGGACCGACCTCTCGATGGACGCCATGGTTGCCAATTCTGATGGTACGAAAGTGGTGCGCGGACGCATGTTCGGTCCAGTCGAAGATGCCGAAGGTCTTGGAACCAGACTGTTCCAGCAGTTGAAAGCGCAAGGCGCCGAGGAGCTACTAGCGGAGGTGGAAAAGTGATCAAGAAAGTCTACCTCATCGGCGCCGGGCCGGGTGACCCCGGCCTGCTCACAGTCAAGGCAGCGCGTATTCTAGGTATGGCAGACGTGTTGGTCTACGACCGTTTGGCGAACCCAGCGATCATCGATCGCTACGCACGGCCTGATGTGGAACGCATATATGCCGGCAAGGCATCAAGCCAGCACACCTTAAAACAGGGAGAGATCAACCGGTTGCTGGTGGACAAGGCCAGGGAGGGGAAGACCGTAGTTCGGCTTCATGGTGGCGACCCCTTCATATTCGGCCGTGGGGGAGAGGAGGCCGAAGAGCTTGCTGCGGCTGGGATCCCGTTCGAGATAGTCCCAGGTATCACATCAGCCATCGCAGCCCCTGCCTACGCCGGTGTTCCGGTAACCCATCGATCCCACAATACCTCTTTTGCCGTCGTTACCGGACACGAAGACCCGACTAAGACCAAATCCACTATCCAATGGGAGAAGCTGGCTACGGCTGCCGGAACCTTGATTTTCTTGATGGGTATGGAAAACCTCGAGGTTATCGTACAGCGGTTGATGCAATACGGCCGAGCCGCCGACACGCCGGTAGCGCTGATCCGTTGGGGTACCTGGACGCGGCAGGAAACCCTGGTAGGTACTTTGGGAGATATCGCCGCTAAAGCGGCTGCTTCGAAATTTCAGCCTCCGGTTGTGATCGTCGTAGGCAGCGTCGTTAGCCTTCGATCGAAGCTGCGATGGTGGGACAACCGGCCGCTGTATGGGAAGCGTGTGCTTGTAACGAGGAGTCGAGAGCAGGCAAGCGCTCTTTCGGCCTTGTTGGCAGAACAGGGAGCCGAACCAGTGGAGATCCCAGTTCTGAAGATCGTTCCGCCCGACTCCTTTAACGATCTGGACCGGGCGTTGGCGAGTCTAAGTGACTACGATTGGGTGGTATTTACCAGCGCAAACGGGGTTAGGATCTTCCTTGAGAGGCTAGATGCTCTAGGTTGCGACGTTCGGGCGCTTGGTAGCGCTCGATTAGCGGCTATCGGGCCGGCAACAGCTCAAGAGTTGAGCCGTTGCCATCTCAAAGTTGACGTAATGCCAGATCAGTATATCGCTGAGAAGGTTGCGGAAGCCATGATATCCGCCGGCGTCGATAGGATGAAAGTGCTGCTCCCGAGGGCTGAGATGGCGAGAGATGTGTTGGGGGAGGAGCTAGAAAAAGCCGGAGCGAACGTCGACCGGGTGGTTGCCTACCGGGCAGTCCCCACACATCGCGATCTGTCGGTTCTTCGAGAGCAGTTGAGAGATGGAGAGATCGATATCGCAACGTTCGCAAGCTCATCCACCGTCCGTTTCCTAGCGGATGGTCTAGGAAAAGACGCTCCAGCGTTGCTCGCTACCACCAAAGTGGCCTGTATAGGTCCGATAACCGCAAATACAGCCAGGGAGTTGGGCATCAGGGTGGACATCGTCGCATCGGAACACACGATCCCCGGCTTGGTACAAGCCCTGGTAGAGAGCGAAGAGTAATGTAGCCGCCGAAGGCTTCAGCCCTGCGCGCGCCTCGTGATAACGCGGTTAGTTCACTAGTAACCCCGCTCGTCGAACAGAGTGGCGATCAGTTGATCCACGGGAACGTAATCGTCGGTCAGGATGAGATCCGTGCCCTGGCTTAAATAGTGGGCCAGCTCATCCTGAGGCATGATCATTGTGGATGGTTCTGTGCCACCGCGAAGGTTGGCTAGGGTCTCCGTGAAATGCTCTGGATCCAATGGGGTATTGGAGGCTACCACGATTAGAGTGTTTTGAGCCGATGATTGCCAGCCCTTACCAATCGCAGCGATCGTAACGTGGGGGAAAACCTGCTTCAAGGTGTTGATATAAGGCCTTATGAAAGCGCCCTTTGTGGGGTTATCGATGATATTAACTAGGTAGAACCCGTCGGGCTTCAGCGTTTCCTTAAGATCCTGGCTGAACTCCAGCGTAGTGAGGTGATAGGGCACCGATAGATCGTTGAAAGCATCTCCAAGGATGATGTCGTAGTAGCCTTTGGGAGACGAGTCGTCAAAGAACATCCGCCCGTCCATGTTATGGGTCACGATCCTGGTATCCCTGGGCAAACCCAACTCTTCGTAAGCAGCCCGCGTCACGTCCGGATCTATCTCTATCACCTCCAGGTTGCTGGTGGGATAGATGTGCTCCATATACCGGGGAAAAGTGTATCCCCCGCCGCCGATGAAGAGTGCGTTCATCGACGGACGAGTCTGAGACAGATACTCCACGATATCGGCGTACACCTTTTCGTAAGAGTATTGCAGGTGAGTGGGGTCATCCAGGGCAACGAAGCTGTGAACAAGGTGATCCAGAGCCAGGACTTTGACCTTCTTACCCCCTTCGTAATCACCTTGGTCGTAAATCTTAATGGAAAAGTAGTTACTTTCTTTCCAGAAAGGGGATTTGTAGGCATCTTCAGTGTATAAGTAGTAGCCGAACCCTAGAAAAGCGCCGATCAGAAGGGCAGAGGAGACGGTCGTCACATGCCCTTTTTCCTCGCTTTCCCTTTTCCAAAACTTACCAAAGACAAGCCCCATAAGTAGCAGAAGAACGGATACGCCCGCTACTATCATGCGGGTACCAAACCAGGAAATGAGGACGAAGCCAGTGGCAAATGTCCCTACGATGCTTCCTGCCGTCGACCAAGCGTAGATCTTACCAACGGTCGACCCCGTCTCCTTCAGGTCTTTGAGGGTCAGCTTAACCACCATTGGGGATATCGTACCGATGAGGCAGCTAGGAAGGAAGAAGACGACAGCGGTGAGGAACACGATCTTTGCCATAAGAGGGAGCTGTAAATTATTGGCCCCGCCGGCAACATACCCGATTAAGGGCAATATACTCAGGCTAGCTAGCCCACATAACAAGAAGAGAATCCCAAGGGTATGATGTCTTGGAGAGCGGTCGGCGATCCTGCCGCCGAGATAGTTGCCCAGGCTCATTCCGGCTAGCACGACCCCGATAATGCTGGTCCAGGTGTATAGAGATACGCCAATATAGGGAGCCATGATTCGGCCGGCTACAAGTTCGATAATCATGCCGCAAGAGCTGGCCATAAAAACGATTAAGTAGGACGTCCAAACCGTCTTTCTGCCGAACAAAATAGCCTCCCACGTTATTAAAAGATATTGGCCGTTGTCGTATATATGTAACAAATCACACAGTATGATATCCGCAGGATTGTATAGCAACGGCGCGCAGTCTACAAGCGGAAAGATGCAGCAATCGCGTAACATCGATGATTGCTGTTCTTGTGTGGAAGTAATATCCACAATACAATAGGCTGCGATTCCCCTAACAGATTCCCAGCCCGAGGAGGTTTGCCAGATGCTAGGGACCAGCCATGTCCAGATAGAGCGACTCGAACGTATCTTGCGAATAAAGGTTAATCGTCCTGAGGCGTTGAACGCTGTCAACTCAGAGACGCTATCAGAGCTTATCGCCGCATTTTCTTCAGCGGCTTCGGATGTAAACATCAGGGCTGTGATAATCACCGGTGCCGGGGAAGAGGCGTTCATGGGTGGCGCCAGCATCAAGGAGATGAGCTGGAAATCGACACAGGCCGCGAGACGTTTCGCAAGAGAAGGCCACCGTTTAACGCGGTTGATCGAGGAGATAGAAAAGCCTGTGATAGCTGCCATAAACGGGGTGGCATTAGGGGGTGGATTTGAGTTAGCTCTGGCATGCGACATCCGTATAGCCGGCGACGGTGTCAGAATGGGAGCGCCGGATATCAGTTTGGGAATTTGCCCGGGATGGGGGGGCACCATTAGGCTGGCCCGAATAGTTGGGGAAGGATTTGCTCGAGAGTTGATTTTTTCTGGCAGGCTGATATCCGCAGATGAGGCGCTTAGAATCGGCCTAGTTAACCGGGTAGTGCCACACAACCAGGTATCTCGTGAAGCATATCAATTAGCGGACCTCCTGGCCAGCCAAGCCCCAATCGCAGTGGCTTACGCCAAGCGGTGTATGAATAGCGCGCGTTCCGCGGATATGGATGCCTTATCCGAGCTGGAGTCGGGGCTCTTCGCTCTCTGCTTCTCCACTGATGACCAACGCGAAGGCATGGCTGCATTCACCGAAAAGCGTCCACCCAACTTCAGGGGAAGGTAAAAATCAGCCATCAGGTAATACTATGGCTTTGTAATCGTTGACAGCCAAAGCTGACATTAATCAGTTGACCAAGCTGGTTCATGGGAAACTGGCATTTATGCTCTCTTTATCATAAACTTCTCACTGTTTGCCTGTATCGATAATGTCAAAAGCTGACTGCTGACAGCTAGGAACGGAGACATAGCAATGAAGACAGCTTTAACTGTAGCAGGGTCCGACTCCGGAGGTGGAGCAGGGATTCAGGCCGATCTGAAAAGCTTCGCGGCCTTAGGTGTACATGGTACATCTGTAATAACCGCGCTCACAGCTCAGAACACTCTGGGCGTGACCGCGATCTACGATATTCCCCCGTCATTCATCGAAGCTCAGTTCGATGCAGTGGCAAGCGACATCGGTGTAGACGCGATGAAAACAGGGATGTTGTTCAGCGCTGAGATCATCGATTCGGTATGCCGCAAGATAAAGGAATTCGACATAACCAATGTCGTGGTCGACCCGGTCATGGTAGCTACTAGCGGGGACCTCTTATTAAAAACCGAGGCCGTGGATGCAATCAAAGAATCGCTGATCCCTTTGGCTGCAGTCATTACGCCGAACCGGCGGGAGGCAGAGGTGCTTTCAGGCATCGAGATCCGCGACGAGGGAGGGGTCAAGGATGCGGCTAGGAGGATACACGAACTGGGGTCGCGATACGTCCTGGTGAAAGGCGGACATGCCGACGGGGACGCCGTGGATTGGCTATTCGATGGGAAGGAATTCGCCTCTTTCAGGGCGCAACGGGTTGTAACGACTAACACCCACGGCACAGGATGCACCTTATCGGCGGCTATTGCAGCTTTGCTGGCTCTGGGTAAAACCGTTCCTGAAGCTGTTGACGGCGCTAAGCGCTACATTACCGCTGCCATCCAGCACGCCTATCCGTTAGGAAAAGGGCACGGGCCAGTCAATCACCTCTTTGCCCTCTATCGGGGATAAGATATGAAGAGTGAAATAGTGTCCGTTGGGACGGAGTTGCTGCTGGGACAGTTGGTAGATACCAACGCGCCCTACCTAGCCCAATCTCTTTCTACATTGGGAATCGATGTCTACTGGATAAGTCAGGTCGGAGATAATTTGGATCGGCTAACACAGGCTTTCCGAACCGGTTGGGAACGCTCCGATCTTATGGTGATCAGTGGGGGATTGGGGCCAACAGGGGATGATTTGACCAGGGAGGCGATATCGAAGCTGCTAGGGGAGGAGATGGTTGTACAACCTGCCCTCGAGGCGGAGTTGAGGGCCTTTTTCGCTCGGCGTGGGCGGACTATGCCAGAGCGAAATATCAAACAGGCAACCTTGATCCCCTCGGCAACCGTACTTCCTAACCCCATCGGCACTGCTCCGGGATGGTGGGTAGAGCGTGACGGGCATGTTATAGTCGCTATGCCCGGGGTTCCTGTTGAGATGAAGCGGATGTGGGAGCTTGAGGTGATGCCGCGCCTCTCAGCTCTGGCGGGAACAGGTATCATCTTTTCGCGGACGATCAAAGTGCTAGGTATCGGGGAGTCGTGGGTTGAAGACGAGCTGAGAGAGTTGACGGAGTCCTCCAACCCAACGGTAGCTACCTATGCAAAGCAGGATGGTATCCACGTTCGGATCACGGCGAAGGCGCCCAGTCGAGAAAAAGCCGCGGAGATGGTTGAGGCGGTTGAGCGCAAAGCAAGGGCAATTTTGGGAGAAAACATATACGGTACCGATCAGGAGACGTTAGCCGATGTTGTCGGAGCCCTTTTGAGCGACCAGGACACTACCCTGTCGGTAATGGAGCTTGGCTCAGCCGGCCAGTTGGGAGCCTTGATCGGCTCAGCTTCTCGCGGTGCCGACCGCCTTAAAGGCACTCTGGTCACCCACGAACAGCGGCTGCTGGCCCGATTTGGAGTAGACCATGCCCTGGCAACTAACCACCAAATAGATAGGGAAAAGCTAGTACAGGCTATGGCCACCGCTGCACGAACG
>JBMNNU010000185.1:0-6560 GCA_050942695.1 Chloroflexota bacterium | reverse complement strand
TTAGGAGTAATGATCGACGATCTGGTTACTAGCGATATCCTCGAGCCGTACCGCCTGCTTACGTCCCGAGCTGAACATAGATTATTGCTCCGCCAGGACAACGCCGACGAAAGGCTAACCCCTATCGGGCACAGATTGGGATTGATTGATGAGGAACGGTTCGAAATGACCGTAGAGAAATATAGGCGAGTTGCCAGGGAGATAGAGCGACTCAAAAAGATATGGCTCACACCCTCTCTGGATTTCAACCAGCGTCTCATAGATAGGGGTGTGGACCCGATTTCCAAGAATATGTCCGCCAGCTCCCTCCTGTGTCGCCAAGAGATAGATTACCGAACCCTGTTGGATCTACTCGAAGAGGATAGTGAACCAGAGGCGATAGGAGAGCAGGTAGAGATACGCATTAAGTACGAGGCCTACATCCGTAAACAGGAGGCGCAGGCTGAGCGCGCCCAGAGCTTGGAACAGCTTGTGATACCAGAGAATATCCGTTACAGCGAGATAACTGGGCTGCGCAATGAAGCGAAGGAGAAATTGGAGAGATTTCGACCTGCTACAGTAGGGATGGCATCAAGGATTGGGGGAGTAACCCCAGCAGATATAGCGTTATTGTTGGTAACCCTAGAGAAGATAAGACGACAATGCTCTCATAGGGGAAGCGAACGAACCGTTTCTACCAACGAAGTATCTGCAGCAACGTAGAGGCGGGGAGTCTCTGCTCGTCCTACGATATGTATTGATGTGCTGAAGTTAACGAAGTCTAGCTTTCTGATGAAGGTGGCCCGCAACGGCGAGAGACCCATAAGGGAAACCATACTTCTTTTCTTTGTGTTAGCTATCGCGTTGTCCATCCGGCTGGTATACCTCGATCAGGTGCCCACTAACGTCATGCCGGACGAGGCGGACAACATGGTGGATGCCTACCACATTCTCACCGGAACCGGGCCCGATCTGATCGGCTTGGATTGGACCCAGCTTCCGGCGCTCAACGTCCACATTATGGCGTTCTTCCTCAGGTTCACCGGCCTTACAGTAGTGGGAATGCGGATGGCGGTCGTGGTGACGAGCACGCTGGCCCTGTTGCTATTCTACCTGCTCGCACGAAGGATCGTGGAACCGGTTCCGGCGTTGCTATCCACTCTCATGTTCGCTACGAGCCTCTGGTACTTGAACTTTTCCCGCACGGCCTGGAGCAACGTCCACGTGGTGCTGTTCGAGCTGTTAGCGATCTACTTCCTGGTTCGGGCTCTGGATCGGCAGAAATGGTACCTGTATATCCTGGCAGGCGGAGGGATTGCTCTCACTCTATACGGTTACTACGCAGGCAGGGCTACGATGGTCGCCGTTATGGCCTATCTTCCCATCGCGCTGTATCTTCACCGTGGGAAGTTGCGCAGCACCCTTGCTGGTTTCGCTTTGATGCTGGCCGTTGCCTTTCTATTGTTTCAACCTCAATTGGAGCTGTTTCTGGAAGACTGGGAATACACCAACAGAAGGGTTGAGTCGGTCTCCATATTTCACCAGAAAGAGCCCTATCTGGGGGAAACAGACCCGGCAAGATTGCTCGCGCTGCAGACCGAAAGGATGCTCCGAGGCTTTCTGCTCCTGGATGGGTCGGTATTCCAAACTCCCCGTTACACTCCAAGCGGCAGTCCACCGGTCGACTACGCGACGGGGATGCTCTACCTCGCCGGATTGCTGATCGGCTTGATGATGCTGAGGCACACAGCCCTCTGGTACCTTCTCCTGTTTGTGCCACTCATTATCACTCAAGTATTCAGCATTTATACCCCCGACTCCGGGCGGGCAATCGTGGTGACTCCGGCTATCTATCTCTTCGTAGCGGTAGCGCTGCAGCTTATTTGGCGAAGCCTCGGGAACTCTAGGCTCAAGTCGATACCGATAGCCCTGGCTATTGCTGTGGCGGCGTTCAATATCTGGTGGTATTTCGATTGGGCTGTGCGGCCGGAGACAGCCAAGGCGAGGCAGCCGGCCGTCGAATACGCTGAGTTCGAGCGTTGGCAGGAGTTACAGATGGAGCGAGCGTTGAAAGGTGAGCCTGGGTTCACCGTTCACGAGTGGCATAAAATGAGGCAGACAGATCTAAGCAGGTAGCAGCGACGTCTTCAACAAACCCTCGTACCATTTTCCCTACAACCTGGCTAAAAATAGCCTACTACAATAAACGATAACATAAAATGGCATGCTTTCTGCAATACCCCCCAAGCAAGCAGTGAAGCACAGCGGCAGCGACGCGAGATGGAGTCAAAAACTCTGAGCAGAACGTCGCCGGAGTAGTGCCCGAGGCTACGATAGCCCATGACTCCCAACCCGGTAGCCTGCATCGTTAGCAGAGCATACGGAGGGCCTACAAAAAAACATAGTTCAATCTATACGCGCTGAGCAGAAAAGGGCTGGCTTGACCTCGACTCTATTCGGTGGAGTAAGCGTGGCCCATTTTTGTTATTAGTGGAGGGCGTGTAGGGAGACAGACAGAGAGTGCCTGGCGCATGGGTTCAAAGATTGGGCCCGCTCTGCAGAATCCACCCCGAAAGGGGGAAAACAAAGGATCTGCAAGTAGCCGACGGCAGAGGAGGCAATACGGGATGGATCTCATTGAGCGACTGGAGCAGTTTCGGGCGGAAGAGGAAAAGCTCAACTGGCAAGGCACATTCGCCGATTATTGGAAGCTGGTGCAGCAAAACCCCCGAATAGGCCAGCTCGCCCACGCCAGGATATACGACATGATTATGTCCGCCGGGGTTGAGCAGGGTGATAGGGGGGAGAAGAAGTATCACTTCTTCTCGAAGGAGATATTCGGATTAGAGAAGACCCTAGACCAACTGGTGGAGTACTTCAACTCAGCGGCAAAGCGGCTTGAGGTTCGTAAGCGGATCCTGCTGCTAATGGGGCCTGTTGGTGGAGGCAAATCTACTATCGTATCGCTGCTCAAGCGAGGATTGGAGAACTACACCCGATCTGATGAGGGTGCGGTGTATGCAATCAAAGGTTGCCCCATGCACGAGGAGCCCCTACATCTAATCCCTGAGACGCTCAGACCGGATATTCAACGGGAGTATGGCATTTACATCGAAGGAGAGCTGTGCCCTCATTGCCAATTGATGCTGAGGGAGCAATATGGAGGCAGGTCTGAGGATGTACCTGTTGAGAGGATAGCCTTTAGCGAAAAGCGGCGTGTCGGGATTGGCACCTTCTCTCCCAGCGATCCAAAGAGCCAGGATATCAGCGAGCTGACCGGCTCCATAGACCTTTCCACCATCGGCGAGTACGGGAGCGAGAGCGATCCAAGAGCCTACCGGTTCGACGGTGAGCTCAACATCGCTAACCGAGGGCTGATGGAGTTCATAGAAATGCTGAAGTGCGATGAAAAGTTCCTCTATGGACTGCTGACCCTTTCCCAGGAACAGTCCATTAAGACGGGGCGATTCGCCATGATCTATGCCGACGAAGTGGTGATGAGCCACACCAATGAGAACGAGTACAACTCATTCGTCGCCAATAGGAAGGCTGAAGCGCTCCAGGACAGGATCATTCTCATTCGCGTTCCGTACAACTTGCGTGTATCTGACGAGATCAGGATTTACGAGAAGCTGATCAACCAGAGCGGGTTGAAGAACATACATATCGCTCCCAATACTCTGAAGATAGCAAGTATGTTTGCGGTGCTTTCGCGGCTTGAGCCTTCCAAAAAGGCTGGTATGAGCCTAATGAAGAAACTCCGCCTCTACGACGGCGAAGATACTGAAGACTTCACCCAGAAGGACGTTCGCGAGCTCCAGGAGGAGGCGGTGCGCGAGGGGATGGATGGTATCTCCCCCCGCTACGTGATCAACCGGCTGTCGAGCGCGCTGGTTCAGGACGGAATAACCTGCATCGGGCCTATCGACGCTTTGAGGGCTCTCAAGGACGGCTTCGAGCAGCATACATCGCTCAAGCGGGAAGAGAAGGAGAAATTCCTCAACCTGATCTCGGAGACGCGCAGGGAATACGATGAGATGGCCAAGAGGGATGTCCAAAAAGCGTTCGTGTACTCCTTCGAGGAGAGCGCGAAGACGCTATTCAACAACTACCTGGACAACGTCGAGGCCTATGCAAACCGGACGAAGCTGCGCGACCCGATAACAGAAGAAGAGGTGGAGCCGGATGAGAAGCTGATGCGGAGTATAGAGGAGCAGATCGGGGTTACTGAGAACGCCAAAAAGGCGTTCAGAGAAGAGATCCTGATCCGCATCAGCGCTCTGGCTAGGAGGAACCAGAGGCTTGACTACCGCAGCCACGAAAGGCTGAAAGAGGCTATCGAGAAGAAACTGTTCGCCGATCTGAGAGATGTGGTGAAGATTACCACGTCGACAAAGACCCCGGACGCCGAGCAACTGAAGCGCATCAATGACGTGGTCGACCGGCTTGTCAAGGAGCATGGATACTGCCACGTATGTGCTAATGAGCTGCTCAGCTACGTGGGGACCCTGCTGAACAGGTAATGGCTGATAAAGGTTGGAGATGACTATGCGGACTGTATCGCTTTCAAAGCATGACTGGTCGTTGCATCGCAAAGCGCCGGCAGACCAGGCACGGCACAATGAAAAGGTGAAGGAGGCCATCAAAGGCAACCTGGCCGATATTGTTGCCGAGGAGGCGATCGTCACGTCCGATGGCAATAAGGCTATCAAAGTGCCGATACGTTCTCTAGAGCTACCCCATTTCCGTTATGACCCGAATCGAAAAGGCAACGTGGGGCAAGGTGAAGGGGATTCACAAGTCGGCGATGTGCTCGGGCAGCCCGGACAACCCGGGCCCGGCCAGGGCAAAGGTGCAGGCGATCAACCAGGTTTCGATTATTTCGAAGCCGAGATAACTATAGACGAGCTAGCAGATCTGATCTTCGAGGATTTGGGGCTGCCGAACCTGGAACAGAAGCAGTCGCAACAACTCGAAAGCACCGTGACCAGATTTAACGACATACGCAAGAGCGGCCCTATGTCCAGCCTGGACAAGAGGCGAACCATGCTGGAAAACCTTCGGCGCAATGCCAAGGCTGGAAGGCCTGAGTTCGGTGGGCTCAAGAACGACGACTTGCGGTTCAAGACCTGGACTGAGGACGTTCGTTCCGAGACCAATGCGGTCATAATCGCTATGCGCGATGTCTCGGGTTCGATGGGCGAATTCGAGAAGTACATCAGCCGGAGCTTCTACTTCTGGATGGTGAAATTCCTGCGGAAGAAGTATAACGAGGTCAAGATCGTCTTCATCACCCATCATACCGAAGCCAAGGTGGTGGACGAGCAGACCTTCTTCACACTGGGGGAGAGTGGGGGCACGAAGGTATCTTCTGCCTACCGCCTGGCTCTCGATGTGATCAAGGAGAGCTACAATCCGCAGGATTGGAATATCTATCCGTTCCACTTCTCCGATGGCGATAACTGGGGCGAAACAGACAACCGTCTCTGCTTGGAACTGGTGAACGAGATGCTCCAGAAATGCAACGTGTTCGGTTACGGGGAGATCAGGCAAGGGGGCTACGGCTCTCTAAGCACCTTAATGTCGGCTTTCCAGAATATCCAGGACCCCAAATTCATTGGTGTGACTATAGAAGACAAAGCAGGAGTTCTCCCAGCTCTACGCAAGTTCTTCAGTCAGAAGGAGGGGGAAGAGCAGCAGTGAACGGTCCACAGTTGATGAGCAATAGCGAGATGAAGGAGTTGGAGGAAACGATCGAGCGGATATGGGAGATCGCGCTGAAGCTAGGCCTCGATCCCTTTCCAACTCACTTTGAGATGGTGCCAGCCTCGATCATGTACGAGTTCGGGGCGTACGGCTTGCCCGGCCGCTTCTCTCACTGGACGCACGGTAAGGCGTACCAACGAATGAAGATGATGTACGATTACGGCCTAAGCAAGATATACGAGTTGGTGATCAACACCAACCCCTGCTACGCCTTCCTCATGGAGGGCAACAGCATGATACAGAACAAACTCGTAGCTGCTCACGTGCTGGCTCATAGCGACTTCTTCAAGAATAACCTTCACTTCCGGCACACGAATCGACAGATGGTCGAGGGCGCCAGCATCAATGCTGAACGCATCAGGAATTATGAGTTCCATCATGGCCGGTTGGAGGTGGAGAGATTCCTGGACAGGGTGCTGTGTATCGAAGAGCACGTCGATCCTAACCTGTCGATGAGGCAAAAAGAGGGGTTTAACAAGCAGGACGAAGAGGAAGAGAGAAAAGGCTCGCACCCAACGCAATACGACGATCTGCTGCGGCTGGATCCCAAGGAAGATGCAAAAGAAGAGGTGGAGCACCCAAGGAAACGGTTCCCTCCGGAGCCTGAGAAGGATCTGCTTCTCTTCATCGCCGAGAATGCAGCCGACTTGGAGGATTGGCAGCGAGATATCATTCATATAGTTCGCTCGGAGCAGCTCTACTTCGTCCCGCAGATGATGACCAAGATCATGAACGAGGGCTGGGCTAGCTATTGGCACCGGGAGATAATGCGGGAGCTCGAACTGCGAACAGATGAGTACATCCAGTTCTCGAAT